>SKPT01000419.1 GCA_007119405.1 Phycisphaeraceae bacterium | reverse complement strand
CGGCCGCGAGGCTCACGCCGCGCTCGGCGACATGCTCGGCGATGGCGCGACGCAGGGCGTCCAGGCCCCGGCCCGTGCGGGCGGAGACGGCGATGGCGGACTTCTGATCGCTGATCTCTTGCGGCCGGGCCAGGTCGATCTTGTTGTGCACGTCGATGGCGGGGCGGTCGGCCGGCAGATCCAGCGGCAGGGGGGTAGCGCCGCCGACGGCGTCGCTGACGACCAGCAGCAGGTCGGCGCGGTCGATGGCGTCGCGGGCGAGGCGCTGGATGTGGGCGTCCAGGGCGGCCGCGGGGGCGTCGAGGCCGGCGATGTCGGTGAGCATGACCTCCACGCCGCGTCCGTCGCGGCCGGTCAGGGTCAGGGGCTCGGCCAGGACATCGCGCGTCGTGCCCGGGGCGTGGTCCACGACGGCGCGGCTTCGGCCGAGCAGGGCGTTGAACAGCGTGCTCTTGCCCGCGCTGGGCGGGCCAACGAGCACCACCCGGGGAAGCGCGTCAAGGCTGCCCCAGGGCCTGGCCCGCCGTGCCAGCTCCGCCAGTCGCTGCTGCACCTGCCCCAGCGTGGCGTCGAGCTGGTCGGCGGTGATGGGGGTGACGTCCTGCTCGTCGGTGAAGTCCACGCCCGCCTCGACCAGGGCCAGGGCCTCGCCCAGCCGATCGACCAGTTGGCGCGACCATGCGCCCAGTTCGCCGGCGCGCAGGTGATCGGCCGCGGCCAGCTCCGCGTCGCTGCGGGCGGCGATCGCCGCCGCCACGCCCTCGGCCTGTGTCAGGTCGACCCGGCCGGCGACGTACGCCCGGAACGTGAACTCGCCCGGCTCGGCCAGGCGGGCCCCGGCCGCGAGCGCCGCGGCGAGCACGCGCTCCAGCAGCGCCGGGTGGCCGGGCAGTTGCAGCTCGGCCAGATCCTGTCCCGTGTACGTACCCGGGCCGGGCATGAAGGCGGCGAGGGCGGGCACCGGCGGGGTGCGGAGGCGCGCCGGCGTGAGCGTGCGCGGCGGCACTGACAAGCTCCGCGGACTCCGCTTGTCAGTGGCACCCGGCGGAGGGTCGTGGGCACCCGGCGGAGGGGCCTGGGCATGACGGGCGTGGGTGCCACTGACAAGGCTGTCCTCAGCCTTGTCAGTGTCGGGCGGCGGTTCGAGAAGCCTTGCGAGGATGCGCCGGACCTCGGGCCCGGCCAGGCGCAGCAGGGCGCGGGGTGAGCGGCCGGGCGGGCTGCTCACGGCCGCGATGGTGTCGTCCACGCTGGCGACGGTGAGAAGCATGGTCACGCGCTACGGCTTGCGAAACCGCGTCCCGCACCGGGCGCAGACCACGTTGCGGTTAAAGAGGAAGAAGATAAGACCCACCGGGAATAGCAGCGCGGCGAGGACAAAAATCCACGGGCTGGCGCTGTCGCGGTAAATGACGTCGCCCTTGCAGTTCGGGCAGCGAGGCCCCGCAATCGTCTGTAAATTCATGGCGACCCCTCAAGGGTGTGGTCCACTCCAAACAGACCCATTTCTTCAACATTTCACGCAGCCAAGGCAACGCATGACCAGGCCCACGGCATCCGGCACGATCGAAGAGCCGGCACCGGTGGTGCCGGGGCATCGGCGTGCGGCGCACGAGTTCGCGGGCTTGTGCTCGGCACGTTGCCGTCGCCGGACGTCGGGGCGCCGAGGTGACGTTTTGTGGGTCGGCCGCCGTCCGCCGCTGCCCCGGGACCACCGGTCCCGGCTTTGTATCAGCGGCCTTTGCCTTTGCCCTTGCCCTTGGGCTTGCCCTTGCCCCCACCCTTTTGCTTCGGGGCCTGCTGCTGCATCGCCTCGACCTGCTTCTGCTTGGCCTCGATGGCCTTGGCCATGCGGTCCATGAAGCCGCCGGGCTTGCGCGGCTTCTTCTCGAACAGCCGGCCTTCCTCCTCCATCTGCGCCACGTGCCGGCGGACGATCCACGAGTCCACGATCCCCGCGAACGTCGAGGCGCAGATGTACAGCGTCAGCCCCGCCGGCGCCGGGTACAACAGAACCGGGAACAGGAACGGGAAGATGGTGCGCATCATCTTCTGCTGCTTCTGCATCATCTCCTGCTGATCGCTGAGCGGGCCCTGCGGCGCCGGCGGGGCGGTGAGCTTCATGTTGAAGTAGAACACCACCCCCATCAGGATCGGCAGAACGTTCAGGCCCGTCAGCGACCACTGGATGAACGGCAGCGGGATCGCCACGCCCGTCTCGCCGAAGTAGATGAAGTGGTCCGGCGAGGAGAGGTCCGCCAGGAAGCGCCAGTGAAAGCCGAAGAGGTTGCCGATGCCCTGGAAAATCCCGTAGAACGCCTCCTGGTGGCGCAGCTCGACGGCGAAGTAGAGCATGGCGTACAGGGCGATCCAGATCGGCGCCTGGAGCAGCAGCGGCAGGCAGCCGAGCATGTTCGCGGGGTTGATGCCCTTCTCCCGGTACAGGCTCATCATCTCCTTGTTGAGCTGCTGCGGGTCGTCCTTGTACTTTTTCCGCAGCTTTTCCATGTCGGGCTGGACGGCCTGCATCTGCTTGCCCATCTTCATCATGTTCGTCTGGGCGCGTTTGGTGATCGGATGCAGCAGCAGGCGAACGAACACGACCAGGACGATGATGGCCATGCCCCAGTCCATGAGCACGGCGTGGATGAGTTTGAGAAAGCCCAGGAGCAGGCGCGCCAGCCACTGGAAGGTGCACATGGCGCAGCCGAGCTCGTAGCGGACGGTCTGGTCGAAGTCGAGGATGCTGTAGGGGTGGGCGTCGAACTGCTCGCGCTGGCGCGGGCCGGCGTAGACGCCGAGGTCCAGGTCGACGGACGCGCCCGCGGGCAGGGCGAGCTCGCCGGTGCCCAGGGTAAAGAGCAGCGCCCGGCCGGTGTCGTCGTCGGGGAACTGCCGTGGGTCGGGCAGGATCCAGGTGTCGACGTCG
>SKPT01000641.1 GCA_007119405.1 Phycisphaeraceae bacterium | reverse complement strand
TGCTCATCCACCACCCCCTCGACTGCCCCGTCTGCGACCAGGCCGGCGAGTGCTACCTCCAGGACTACAGCTTCAAATACGGCCGGGGCAAGTCACGCTTCAACGAAGCCAAGATCAAGCAGCCCAAGAAAAACCTCGGCCAGTACGTCATGCTCTACGCCGACCGCTGCATCATGTGCACCCGCTGCGTCCGCTTCACCCGCGAGATCAGCGGCACCGCCGAGCTCGGCGTCTTCGGCCGGGGCAACCGCGAGCAGATCGACATCTTCCCCGGCAAGAGCCTCGACAACGAGCTCTCCGGCAACGTCATCGACATCTGCCCCGTCGGCGCGCTGCTCGACAAGGACTTCCTCATGTCCATGCGCGTCTGGAACCTCGACAAGGCCTCCTCCATCGACGGCCTCACCGCCAGCGGCGACAACATCTCCATCGAATACAACGAGAACGAAGGCAAGGTCTACCGCGTCAAGCCTCGCACCAACATGGACGTCAACAAGTGGTGGATCAGCGACGAGATCCGCTACGGCTGGAAGCACATCCACCACCAGGACCGCCTGCGCAGCCCGCTCACCAAGGTCCACGGCTCCCACGAAGAGTGCGACTGGAACCAGGCCTACAGCCAGGCCACACGCCGCTTGCAGCAGATCGTCACCGAGCACGGCCCCGGGTCGCTGGCAATCATGGTCAGCCCCATGCTCGCCAGCGAGGAGGCCTACCTCCTGGGCAAGCTCGCCCGCGCCATCGACGACAAAGCCCCGCTCGCCGTCGGCCCCGTCCCCTTCGCCGGCCAGGACAAGAGCTTCCCCGGCGGCTACACCATCTACGCCGAGAAAGCCCCCAACGCCCGCGGCGTCCGCCGGGCGCTGGAGCTGGTCGCCGACCGCGATGACGTGCTCGAGGCCGACGCCTTGCTGGCCAGGCTCAAGGACGGCGGCGTCAAGGCCGTGATCGCCACGGGCAACTACCCCAGCACCTGGGCAACCGACGAGCTCGCCGCCGCGTTGGCCGAGCCTTACACCGTGCTCATCGACACGCTGCCCAGCGACCTGTTCGACAAGGTCGAGCTCGTGCTGCCCGGCGCGACCTGGGCCGAGAAGGCCGGCACCTTCGAGAACGTCCACAACCGCATCCAGAGCTTCAACCAGGCGATCCCCGTCATCGAGCTGGCCAAGACCGAGGGCCAGATCGCCCTCGACCTGCTCGCCTGGCTTGGACAGCGCGACAACGAGCGCTACGATGCGAAGCGGATCCGCAGCGAGATGGGCGGCGTGTTCGTCACCGACGTGCACCACCCGCCGATCTCCCTCAAGCAGGTCAGCGACATGCAGTACGTGGAGCTCTGATCCCCAGTGCTTTCCTACTCCTAATCCTGATCCTAATCCTGATTCCTAATCCTCTGGTTCTTACCCGAAATCCCCACCTTCGCTCCCCCGCCACCACGGACTCGCTCGGGACGGGCGTTAACGGATGAGCACGGACACCCGTCTGTTAACGCCCGTCCTGAGCGAGTCCGCGAGCGAAGGGCGGGATTTCCGGAGCAACCGAACGATCACGAACAGAGATTTGGATTAGGAACCAGGATTAGGATTAGGAGCGGGAAGCGGTCCGCGCCTACCCTCACGTCATGCCCATGACCCTCGCCCAACTCGCCGACCGCATCGGCGCCGAGCTTCGCGGCGACCCGGCCGTCGAGGTCTCCGCCTGCGCCACCCTCGACGACGCCAGGCCCGGCGACGTCAGCTTCCTCGTCAACCCCCGCTACGCCGCACGCCTGCCCCACACCCAGGCCTCCGCCATCGTCCTCGGCCCCGGCGACACCGCCCACGCCAACCCCGCCCAGAACCTGCTCGTCGCCGACGACGCCTACTTCGCCTTCCGCGAAGCCATGGTCGCCCTCATGGGCTTCAACCAGCACCCCGCCCCCGGCGTCAGCGACCAGGCCGTCGTCGCCGACTCCGCCCGCCTCGGACGCGACTGCTACGTCGGGCCCCACGCCGTCATCGCCGAAAACGCTCAGCTCGGCGACCGCTGCGTCGTCTATCCGCACGCCTACCTCGGCGCCCACGCCACCATCGGCGACGAGACCGTCCTCCACCCCCACGTCACCATCTACACCCGATGCATCGTCGGCAGCCGCGTCACCCTCCACGCCGGCTGCTCCATCGGGCAGGACGGCTTCGGCTACGCCACCCACGCCGGCGTCCATCACAAAATCCCGCCCACCGGCAACGTCGTCATCGAGGACGACGTCGAAATGGGCGCCCACTGCTCCGTCGACCGCGCCACCATGGGCTCCACCGTCATCGGCGCCGGCTCCAAGTTCTCCAACGCCGTCACCGTCGCACACGGCTCGCGCGTCGGACGCGCCAACCTCTTCGTCGCCCAGGTCGGCCTCGCCGGGTCCGTCACCACCGGCAACTACGTCGTCATGGGCGGACAGGTCGGCGTCGCCGGGCACCTCAACATCGGCGACCAGGCACGGATCGCCGCCAAGACCGGCGTCGCCAACGACCTCCCCGGAGGCGCCCAGTACGGCGGCGCCCCCGCACAGCCGCTCACCGACGCCAAACGACAGATCCTCTCGCTCGCCAGGCTCCCCGCCCTCCAGACCACCGTCCGACGCCTCGAAAAACGCCTCGCCGAACTCGAAAAGCAGCTCGCGCAGCGACGCGAGCCGGCGTGAAACGCGCCGACGCGTTGATGTAGGGTGGGTAGAGCGAAGCGAAACCCACCGCGAACGCCGGTAAACCCACCGCAAACGCCGTGGATCCTCGCCCAAGGCGGTGGGGTTACCGGCGTTCGCCGGTGCCGCGGCCATCGCTTCCCTCTACCCACCCTGCAACCCACGCCCGCGATTTGAAGTGTGGTCCGTACCACACGTTTCGTGTTTCCCGCGCCCCTGTGGCTCTGCCGTGGGTTTGAGTGATCCGGCCGA
>SKPT01000290.1 GCA_007119405.1 Phycisphaeraceae bacterium | reverse complement strand
TGGACGGGACGATGGTGGAGGCGACCGAGCTGCCGCAGGCGATGAGCAAGAAGCTGCACAGCCTGGTGAAGGTGCTGTGTGATATTGACATCGCCAACCGCAACGCGGTGCAGGAGGGTCACTTTTCGGTGCAGGTGCCTGACCGTCGCATCGACTACCGCGTCAGCTTCACCCCGTCGATGTTCGGCCAGAAGCTGGTCGTCCGCGTGCTGGACCCGATGAACTCGCCGCAGCAACTGCGCGACCTGGGCCTGCCCGGCTGGATGTACCGCCAGCTTCGCGACGTCTCGCGGCAGGACACCGGCATGGTGCTCGTGTGCGGGCCCACCGGCAGCGGCAAGACGACCACGCTCTACGCCATCCTCCGACAGATCGACGCCCGCCAGCGCAACGTCATCACGATCGAGGACCCGGTCGAGTACGAGGTCGAGGGCGTGACGCAGATCCCCGTCGACGAGGACCACGGCAAGGACTTCAACTCCCTGCTGCGCTCCTGCCTGCGCCAGGACCCGGACGTGATCGTGCTGGGCGAGATCCGCGACGCCGAGACCGCCACCACCGCCATGCAGGCCGCGACCACCGGCCACCTGGTCCTGTCGACGGTCCACGCCAAGGACACCATCGGCACCATCTTCCGCCTGCTGGACCTGGGCGTCGAGCCCTACCTCGTCGCCTCGACGCTCAACCTTCTGCTGGCCCAGCGCCTGGCCCGCAAGCTCTGCCCGCACTGCAAGGTGCCCAAGCGCCCCACGCCCAGCCAGAACATGAAGCTGGGCAAGCTCGTCGAGGGCGTCAAGGAGATCTACGCCGCCGGCGGCTGCCACCGCTGCTTTGAGACCGGCTACGTCGGACGCCAGGCCATCAGCGAGCTGCTGACCACCAACGACGAGGTGCGCGACGTCATTCTGCGCAACCCCAACATCGGCGAGTTGAAAAAGGCCATCTCCTCCACCCACTTCACCCCGCTGCGCGAAAGCGGCATGGACCTGGTCATCAAGGGCGAGACGTCGCTGCAGGAGATCGAGCGCGTCATCGGAATCGAGTAGCAGCGCCGCGGCGGTGGAGGGACCGAGGGGAGTCAGGGGAGTCGAGGAGGGCGAACCTGATGCCCTGCGCCTTGAGACACCTCCTCGACTTCCCCGACTTCCCTGACTTCCTCGACTTCCCTGGCTTCCGCCCGCCCCCCCCGACGTCCTGGCCGCCGCCTATCATCAGGCTGAGCACGGAGGTGACGCTTGAGCCTGCGCTCGTTCTGGTCTGCGACGAAGGAGGCCCTCCAGGGATTCGGCGAGGATGAGCCGTTCCGTCTCGCCGGGGCCTTGAGCTTTTACACGCTGCTGTCGATGGCCCCGCTGCTGATGGTGGTCACCGGGTTCGCGGGGCTGCTGTTCGGCCAACGCGCCGTCCAGGGCGAGCTCGTCGGGCAGATCGAGGGCCTGGTCGGCCAAGAGGGCGCCCAGGCGGTGGAAACCGTCCTGGCCAACGTCGCCCCACCCCAGGGCGCGCCGCTGTCGATGGCCATCGGCGTCGTCCTGCTGCTGGTCGGCGCCACCACCGTCTTCGCCCAGCTCCAGGCCGCGCTGAACCACATCTGGCACGTCAAGGCCAGTCCCCGGGGCAACGCCATCTGGTCCTTCATCCGCACCCGACTGCTGTCGCTGGGGATGGTGATCGTCATCGGCTTCCTGCTGCTCGTGTCCCTGGTCGTCTCCGCCGCCCTGGCCGCCATGCACACCTACTTCACCGAGATGCTGCCCGGCGGTGGGGGGCTGCTCTGGCGACTGGTCGACATCGCCCTGGGCCTGATCGTGATCACCGGCCTGATCGCCGTGATGTTCAAGTATCTGCCCGACGTCCGCATCGCCTGGCGCGACGTCTGGTTCGGCGCCGCCGTCACCGCCGTCCTCTTCTCCCTCGGGCGCTACGCCATCGGCCTGTACCTCGGCCACGCGGGGATCGCCTCAGCCTACGGCGCCGCCGGCTCACTCGTCGTCCTGCTGCTGTGGATCTACTACTCCTCTCTGATCATCTTCCTCGGCGCCGAGATCACCCAGGTCTGGGCCCGGCGCATGGGCAAGGACATCCGGCCCGCGCGGTACGCCGTCATCACCGAGACGGTGCATCACTGAGCGAATATAGCCACAGATGAACACGGATGAACACAGATAAGAAGAAGAGGATAAGGAACCCAGGAGGGTCAGGAATGCAGGAAGGAGACCTGCCGACCTCGCTCTTCTTCCTGCCGCGAGTCCCTTGCTGCCTTGCTCATCCGGCCTTCATCTGTGTTCATCCGTGTTCATCTGTGGCTATTCCCTACTCCCGCAGCATCATCTCCGTCTGCTCCCGCGTGAACTGGCCCGTGTACAGCTCGAAGTACCGCCCGCGCCGCTGAAGCAGCTCGCGGTGCGTGCCCATCTCCGCGATGCGGCCGGCTTCGATCACGAGGATGCGGTCCGCGGCGCGGATCGTTGAGAGGCGATGGGCGATCACGAAGCTGGTGCGCCCCTGGAGCACCTGGTGCATCGCCGCCTGGATCGTCTGCTCCGTCTCCGTGTCCACCGAGGCGGTCGCCTCGTCCATCACGAAAAGCTGCGGCTGGGCGAGCACCGCCCGGGCGAAGGCGATGAGCTGCTTCTGCCCCGTCGAGAGCCGATTGCCCGCCTGCCCGACGTCCGTGGCGTAGCCGGCCTCGAGCTCCATGATGAAGCGGTGGGCGTCGACCGTTCTGGCGGCCGCCTCGACCTCCGCGTCGCTGGCATCGAGCCGGCCGTAGCGGATGTTCTCACGCACCGAGCCGGAGAAAAGCTGCGGCGCCTGAAGCACGATGCCCAGGTTCGACTGCAGCCACGCCAGCGATCGGTCGCGGTAGTCGACGCCGTCGAAGAGGATGCGGCCGCTGGTCGGCTCGTAGAAGCGGCACAGCAGGTTTACGATCGTCGACTTGCCTCCGCCGGTGGGGCCGACGAGGGCGATCGTCTGCCCGGGCTCGACGCGCAGGTTGAAGTCTTCGAGGACCGGCTTGTCGGACTCGTAGGCGAAGCCGACGTGCTGGAACTCGATCACGCCCAGGCGATTCGGCAGGCCATCGACCCCCCGCGACGGGTCGCCCGCCTGGTCGCTGGCGGCGTGGCGGCGCATCGCCTCGATGACGTGCGGGCGGTCCTGGATGCCCGGCTCGGTCTCCAGCAGCGTGAAGACGCGCTCCGCCGCCGCCTGCGCGGCCAGGGCCTCGGTCATCATCCGCGCCACCTCGCGGATCGGGTCGGGCAGGAGCTTGGCGTAGTAGAGAAAGCTCGCCAGCGTGCCGACGGTGATCGCGCCGGTCAGCGCCCGGCTGCCGCCGACCGCCAGCGCCATGCTCTCGCCCAGCGACACGAGCACGAGCACGAGCGGCAGGAACACGGCCGTCTGCATCGCGTTGCGCATGGACGCGTGGTACATCCCGCCCGAGTGGCCGGTGAACTCGTCGAAGTTCTCTGCCTCGCGTGTCAGCGTCTTGGTGGTCTTCATCCCGCTCATGGCTTCGTTGAACTCGGAGGTCAGGTGCGAGTTGATCCGCCGCATGTCGCGCGACGAGAGCAGGATCTTGCGCTGAAAGTAGGCGCTGATGCCCAGCAGCACGGGCACGACCGCCAGCACCGCCAGCGCGGTGGGCCAGTCGACGATGAGCATGAGCACCGCGACGCCGCAGACCAGGCAGGTGCCCCAGGTGATGTCCAGCAGCGCCCAGCCGATGACGCGTGAGAGGCGGTCGCAGTCGCTGGTGAGTCGGGCCATCAGCCAGCCCGTGGCGTGGTGGTCGTAGAAGGAGAAGTCGAGCTCCTGGAGCCGGGCGAACGCCGCCCGGCGGATGTCGTGCGACAGGCCGTTGGAGATCCGCCCGGCGATGTGGATGAACACCATCACGGAGCCGGCGAGCGTCGTGATGATCGCGGCGAACGCCAGGCCCGCCAGCCACAGCGGGCGGGTGTCCTCGGCCAGCAGGGCGGTGTCGAAGACGTAGCGGATCAGCAGCGGCAGCACGGTGTCCGCCGCCGCGACGACCACGCCCAGCGTCATCAGCACCGCCAGCAGCGGGTAGTACGGCCGGGCGTACGCGAGAATCTTGCGCCACAGCCCCACGTTCAGCCGCGTGGGCAATCGCTCGTTGAGTATCGCGTCATCAGCCACGGCCGACGTTCCGTAAAGAGCCACGAATGAACACGAATGAACACAAACAGGAAAGCCGCTTGCGGCTTCGCGAAACCGCCCGATGACCGGGGGTTCTCGAAACGGCGAATAAGGAACCCAGGAAGCGCAGGAATGCAGGAACCATGCACGCAGGCATCGAGGTCCACCGTTGCCGCCACGTTGGTGCACTCGCGGGGTTACCCGATCGCCCGCCGTAGCGCTTCGCGAAGCCGCGAGCGGCTGCGGGTTGCACACCGGCTTCCCATCCGTGTTCATTGGTGTTCATTGGTGGCTATTTCCTCATTCTGTATCGCCCACAGCCGGCGATACAGCCCGTCCTCGCGCACCAGCGTCTCGTGCGTGCCCTGCTGGACGATGCGCCCGTGATCGAGCACGATGATTCGGTCCGCCTCCATCAGCGTCGAGAGGCGATGCGCGATCACGATCGTCGTGCGTTTGGCGTGGCGGCGCCGCAGGGCCTTGAGGATCACCCGCTCCGTCTGCGTGTCCACGGCCGAGAGCGCGTCATCGAGCACGAGCACCGGCGGGTCCTTGATCAGCGCCCGCGCCAGCGCGATGCGCTGGCGCTGCCCGCCCGAGACGCGCGCTCCCCGCTCGCCGACGACCGTGTCGTACCCGGCGACGAAGCTCTCGATTGCCTCGTGCACGGCCGCGGACGTCGACGCCTCGATGAGCTGATCCGGCGTCGCGCTCCATTGGCCGAGGCGGATGTTCTCGCTGACCGTCCGCGAATAGAGGAACGGCTCCTGAAGCACCACGCCGAACTGCCGACGCACCTGCATCCGCGGCAGCGTGTCGATCGGCACGCCGTCGAGGTGAATGCGTCCGGCCTGCGGGTCGTGCAGGCGCAGCATCAACTGCACGAGCGTCGACTTGCCCGCGCCACTGGGCCCGAGGATCGCCAGCGTCTGCCCGGGCTCGATCGTCAGCGACACGTCGTCGATGACCGGCGGTTCGCCGTCGTAGGCGAAGCTGACGCCCGCCAGCTCGATGCGGCCCTGGACCGGCTCGGGCAGCGTGGCGCGCCGATCGGGAGGCGGGTCGCGCTCCGCCTGCTCGTCGAGGATTTCGCCGATGCGCCCGATCGCCACCACCGCCTTGCCCGAGTCGGTGAGGATCCGCCCCATCTGGCGGATGGGCCAGAGCAGCATGTTCACGTACGCCAGGAACGCGAACAGCGCCCCGGGCGACAGCTCGCCGTGCATCACGCGCCACCCGCCGACCACCAGCACCAGGCCGAGCTGGATCAGGCACAGGAAGTCCGTGCTCGACCAGTAGGCCGCCATGATGTTGTAAAGCCGCTGCTGATGGTCGCGATAGGCCTGGTTGAGCCCGGCGAAGCGCTGCTTTTCGTAGTCCTGCCGGGCGAACGCCCGCACGACGCGGATGGCGGTCAGGTTCTCCTGCAATCGCCCGGTCATGCGTCCCTCGGCCTCGTCGGCCTGGCGGAAGATGCGCTTCACCGCCAGGAAGAACACCGTCGCGAAGACGACGATTACCGGGATCATCACCAGCGCCACGAGCGTCATGGTCGCGTCGATCCAGAGCATGAAGGGCACGACGGCCACCAGCAGCAGCACCGCCCGGCCGATCTCCACCACCTGCTGGGCCAGGAACATGCGCAGCGTCTCGACGTCGCTGGTGCAGCGCTGGACGATGTCGCCGGTCTCCACGCTCTCGTGGTACGCCGCCGGCAGCGCCTGCAGGTGGCTGTAGAGCCGGTTGCGCAGGTTGCGGCAGACGGTCTCGCTGGCCTGGGCGGCGAGGCGGGCGCGCAGGAAGTGCATGGACCCGGCGACGAGCATCAGCCCCACCAGCAGCACCGCGGGCAGCCAGAGGTTCGCCACCAGGAACTCGCGCCCGCCGAGCAGCTCCACGAGGTACACCACGATCGCCGGGCTCGCCTCCAGGTCGTCGCGGATCAGCCCGTCGATGACCAGCGCGGGGATGAGCGGCTCGAGGTAGCCCACGACCGTGGCGCCGAGCATCGCCGCCACGGCCGCGCTGTAGCGCAACCGCTGCCCGGCCATCACGTGCCACAACGTGCTCGTCCGGTACCCGATCGACATCGCTTGCGACCTGCTCGCTCCGGCGTCGCCCGACGATAGGCACGACGCCACGAAAAAACCCGCCGGCCATCGGCCGAGCGGGTGCGTCATCGGACAGGTTCATGCTCCATGCGAACGCTATCCGCTGCCGACCCGCAGCCGCAGCCGATTCACGAAAATCTTGACGCCAAGGTTCATCGTCATGAGGCAACACCTCTCCCGGGGCGCGGCAAGTCTACCGCCGGGCCCCGCCGTGGTCAAACCGTCCCGCCGGGTGCCGCGCCTTGTCCGCGAAGCGGCAAGCCGTGCGCAGCGGCCCCGCGCCCAGCCCGTGCCGCGCGTCTCCGCCTCCATGGCCTGGCACGATCTCACCGCTTGGCTCGACAACCCCGACACCCCGCCGCCGACCTCCAGCCCCGCGCACGTCATCCAACGACTCGACGAGCAGGGCGACCTCTTTGCACCGCTTGGAGAATAGCCACGAATGAACACAAATGAACACGGATAAGAGACAGAGGAGTATGACCCTGCCCCAAGCCGCTCGCGGCTTCGCGAAACCCACCGACAACCCCAACCCGCACGGAACAGATAAGGAACCCGGGAAGGACAAGGACCCACGAAACGCCCCAACCCAACCACCGCACAATCCTCCCCTTCCTGCCTTCCTGCCTTCCTTATTGCTTCTTATCCGTGTTCATCCGTGTTGATCTGTGGCTCACCATGCATGGCGCACAAAAAAAGCCCACGGGCGCGAGCACCCGTGGGCTTGGAATCGCTGCGTTTATTGGGCGTCGCCTACTGCAGCGCCGCCTGCACCTCCGCGGCGACCGCGTACAGCCGCTCGGTCACCTCCTGCCAGTTGGACTCGCTGACGAACCAGTCCAGGCCCTTGCGACCCTCCTCGCTGCGCTTGCGCCGCGCCTCGCCCTCCCAGAACCCGGGCATGTCCACGCCCGCGTCGCTGAGCCCGCCCCAGATCGCCTCGTAGGTGCTGCGGCCGGAGATCCGGCCCAGCTTCCGGAGCTCCTCCTCGTTCGTCCAGATGCTGCGCCACATCAGCCAGTGATGCTCGTCAAGCACTTCCTGGGCACGGTCGGCCAGCTCGGCGCTGATGCGGCTGCGGTAGGGGTCGTCCATGAGCGCCTGCTCGATGAAGATGCGTGCTTCGCATTCCAGCACGCCTTCGCGCAGGTTCTCCAGGCGCGAGGTCGCCACCGGCCCGTCGTAGCCCGGCGCGAGAAACCAGTTGTTGATGTTGATCCCGCGCCAGTGGTTCTCGGGGTAACGGTCGAAGGCCCGGCCCTGCCGCCGGCCGCGGCTGTCGCGGATCGCCGGCCAGAGATCGCCCGCCAGCCGCCCGACCCCGCGCTGGTTGCCTGTGATGTTCAACAGCGGCATCTGCCGCACGCGCAGCGGCTGGCCGTTGAGCAACCCGAAGCGGCAGAGGTACGCACGCCGCTCCGGAATGTCCCAGCCATACAGCCGACCCTCTTCCGGGTTCACCTGGTAGACCAGGCTGTACGCGTGCGCCTCGTAGGTGATGTCACCGACGCTGCGCAGCGCCGTGTTGGGCGAGGGGTTGTTGTGCGTGCGGCGGAAGTGCGAGTGCGAAACCCACGGCAGGTGCCCGGTGATCTCGTTGAAGAACTCCACCTCCTCGCGCAGCGGCTCAAGGTCCGTGACCATCCCCAGCGCCATCGCGTCCTCGAGGCCGCGCTCGGCCATCTTCTGGCGCAGCGTCGCGAACACCGGCTCCCAGCGCTCGCGGGCGCCCTCGTCGGTGTACAGCTCGATGTGCCCGTCCTCGACCTCTCCCGTCGCCTCATCCACGATCGTCACCGCCAGACCCTCCTGCCGACGCTCCCACTGCTGGACCGCGCGACGCTGCTGCTGGTACGCGTACGAGCCCTCCTCCGCGGTGATCTCGGGCTTCTCCTCGCGCGTCGAGCCGCGGAACTCCATTACCAGGTACGCGTCCCAGACGTAAAACACCACGATCTCCGGCTCGCCCAGATGCTCCTGCACCACGTCCATGTAGCGCTCCACCACGGTGTAGTCCGGCTCAAGCGAGCCGTCGGCCTTGCGCACCCAGCGCAGCATCGACTCCGAATGCCCCTGGTTCGTCCGGCGAATCAGCGGCACGTACGCCACCCGGCTGCCCGTGGGGCTGATCAGGTCGAAGCTGCGGGCGATCAACTCGAAGTGCTCGTCCGACCACAGCTCCATCCCGTACTCCAGCGCCAGCGTGTCGGGCGACTGGATCATCTCGATCCACGTGCGGTAGTCCGCCGGGTCCGGCGCCCGCCAGCCGGCGACCGACAGCTCCACGTCCACCGTCTCCTGGCCAAGCCCCCGCGCCATGACCGTCAGCTCGCCCTGGTAGGTGCCCGGCTGGGCGTCGGCGGGTACGTCGACGGTCACCCACACGCCCGCGAGCACGCGGCCGTCCTGGGCATGATCGACCGAGCGCGGCGCCTCGGCCTCGAGCACGTCCAGGCCGGGCGGCCCGCCGCGCACGCCCGTCCAGGGCAGGGCGTAGCGCACGCGCACGTGCTCGGGGTCGATCGCGCCGCCGTCGTCGCTGCGCAGCTCGGAGATCGACGCCCGCAGGCCCTCGATCGCCTCGGCCGATTCGACCGCCACCGCGCCGCTGAAGGTGCCGTTGCGCGTCGCGGCGATGCGCATCGTGCTTACCGGCTCAGGGTCCTCGACCCGGTAGGGGTCGGCGAGGATCGGATAATTGAACAGCCGCTCCTGCGCCTGCACCGGGCTCGTCGCCAGCACCGCCGCCGCCGCCGAGAACACCAGGCTTCTCAACCACTTCATACCTGTACTCCTGAACTGCGTGAACCGGCGTGCAGCCAAGGCCTCCGCGAGACCAACTCGGCCGCATGCCCTCCTGCTTCATGGACCGTCGCCTCAGCCACAGATGAACACGGATGAACACAGACAAGGAACCAATAAGCAAGCGAGGAAACCAGGAAGCGAACAGACAGAAAAGCGTGCGGGGTTCCGATCCCTTCGTGCATTGCTGCCCTTTCCAGCTTGCGTATCGGCTGGACGTTGCCGCCGCTTGCGACTTCGCGAAGCCGCAAGCGGCGGCAACGCCCACCGTTCTACCCATCCATGTTCATCGGTGTTCATCTGTGGCTATTCATCACCACCTTCACTCCACCACCACGTCACGCTCGCGTCGGCTGTCGTTGAGCGTCCAGACGACGCGATAGTCGCCCGCGGCCGCCGGTTCGCCGTCCACCGTCCCATCCCACACGAACGTTTTGAACCCGGCCCGGCCGTCGTAGTCCGTCGAGCCATCGACCTCCTGCTCGAACAGCACGCCGACCCGCTCATCCTCGCGGTCATACAGCGCCACGCGCAGCGTGCCCTTGCCGCGCACCTGGCTGGCGAGGAAGATCGGCTCGCCGCCACGCTCGAGTTGACCCGGGATGGCCGCGGCGAAGTTCAGCTCCCGGCTTTCAAAGAGGCGAATCTCCGGGATCACCAGCTCCTCGGCGCTCGCCACGTGCCGGCGCTCGAAGCCGATCGGCCGCCGCGCCACCACGCGCTCCACGTACGCCCGGTCGATGCGCCGATTCATCGAATCCCCGCCCGCCACGCGGCGGACCTGCAATTCGCGGATCGTCGAGTCGAAGTCCGCCAGCGCCGTCCACAGCGTCCCCGCGGCGGTGCGGCCGTCCGCGGCCGTGTAGTCCTGGTCGCGCACGTCCCCGTTCCACATGAACAGGTTCGTCCGCACCAGCCGCGTGATGTCCTCCTCGGTGAACACCAGCCCGCTGTGATACGCCTCGACGATCATCCCCACCTCCGACGCCTGATAGCCCGCCTGCCGCGTGTGCACGTTCACCCAGCCCACGGGCTCGAGGTCCTCCTGGATGTCCCACCGGCCGAAGGGCTCCCAGAAGTTGAAGATCATGCGGTCCTCGTCCTCGAAGTAGCGCATGATCCGCTTGTACTGGCTGAAGATCTTCACCGCCCGGTCGCGCCACTGCTCGTCGCCCGTGATGCGCCACAGCCGGATGAACACCACCCCCATCTTCCCGCTCTTGTTCATGTTCTCCGTGCGCTTGAGCTCGGGCACGGTGATGAACTCGTCCGGGTTGTCCTCGTGCACCCACATGTCCTGCTGGGTGTAGACGGCGAACTCGCCGTCGACCTCCCACGAGCCGCGCTTGTCCCACTTCTCAATGACGTGCAGCGCCAGGTCGACGTACTCCTGCGCCTTGTCGCCGAAGTGCTCGCGCAGCGTCGCGTCGCGCGAGACGATCTCGGCCCACCGGAGCATGGGCTCGATGAGGTTGGCGTCGCCGACGACGTGCGGCCCGCGCAGTTCGCCATCCGTGCCGATGCGCGCCCCGACCCAGCCCTTGTACCCGTCGGGCTCGGCCTCCATCTGCTCGATGAGCCAGTCGAAGTAGACGCTGGCTTCCTCGAGCCAGCGCACGTCGTTGAAGGCCTTGTAGCCCCGGAAGAATCGGCCGACGCCCGAGCGGGCGTGCCAGGTGAAGTGCTCGCCGTCGTAGCGCTCAAGGTTGGGGTTGCCCATCTGCTGGGCGCGGTAATCGGCCGGGTCGACGGCCGCGGCCTTGGGCGTCACCGTCATGGCGGCGATCATCATCACCACCGCCGCCAGCCCCATCGTGCCGGTCATGTCGCTCATCGATTGCTTCCTTTCCCGTCGCCAGCCGGGTTGGCCGGGCCAACCCGCGATTATACCCGCACGTCGCCGGCATCGAGGCCTCGCCTTAACACCATCCGAACGAGGGCGTGGGGATCGGGGTTCGG
>SKPT01000418.1 GCA_007119405.1 Phycisphaeraceae bacterium | reverse complement strand
GAGAAGTCCCGGCCCGATTCACCGCGCATCACGCATTGCCCCGAGACCCAGCTGATGTTCTGTCCCGCCTGTGGCTTCCCGTTGACCGACCTCGACTTCGAAGACCGCTGCATCCAGTGCGGTCGCCGCGCCTGCCCGAGTTGCACCGATTGACATGCATAACGACACGCGCGCCCTTGATTGACCAAGGTCACACCTTGACGGAGACCAACACCATGAGCACCGACGAAACCCCCACGACCATCATCGCCAGCGGCTGCGTGGAAGCCGCCATCTTCATCGACCACCAGGGCGACAACCGTTCCGCCGAGGTCCGTGTCAGCCGCTGCTACCGGGACGGCGCCCAGTGGCGCCGATCGAACCGATTCTACGTCAACGACTTGCCGCGGCTGCGGCTCGTATGCGAGGAAGCCTACCGCGAGCTGGCGCTGCGCCGGATCAATCCCCACAGGCGGCCTCACAACGATCAACGGGAAGCGCACACGCGCTCCGACGACGCTTGCCCGAACGCGTGATCCGATGACCGAACGAGACGCATCCACCCTCGCCGGCATCCTCGGCGGTCGCGTCTGGCAGCCGCTGCCGGGACTGTGCTACGTGCTGATGCAACTCGCCGATGGCAGCGCGGTCATCTTCGGCGATGGCGCCGTTCGTCATTACGCAGACCTCGAGTCGATCGAAACGGGAGACCCGCTCAACGAGATCGAGTTCAGCGACCGTGAGGCGCCGTAGCTGCTCTATCGATCCCACCGCCGACAATAGCGAAGGTTGTACGTCAATATGACCTGGTAGTATGCAGCAGGATCCTCCTGCTTCTGCCGCAGCAATCGCTCGACGACTTCGCAGGCGTTCAGCATGATCACCTTCATCTCCTGGTCCGTGATCCGGCTCAGTTCGGGCCGGTCCAGCAGTTCTGATCGCTCGCCCGCATGCAGGTCTTCGATCGGCCCGTTGCGAAATGCCATCGCCACGATCGCATTGGCCTCGTCGCGCAGGGTGAATCCACCTGGAAAGCGGCCTTCGATGGCCTGTCGAAATGCGTCGTATCCGTCGGCCATCATCGTTCCCGTGCGTGAGGCGCTGGCGTCGCCCGCCGCAGACAGTATCCTCCACGCTCCGCCCGGTTGCCAGCACAAAGTCCCGCACCGCATTCATCAGGTGCGGTAAGCCCTGCGGCGTTGATCACGGTGTCCGGGCTGCGCGGCTTGAGGATGCCCGGGGGACATCCGCTGCCCCTTGCCCGTCCTGGAGGACGCAACGATGGCACTGCGAAAGCTTCACGACCAGGTCATCTTCCGTGATGAGCGGCGGTACGCCACCTTTCCCAGCCTCACGCGTGCTGGCGACGGGCAACTGCTGTGCGGCTTCCGGCTCGCTCCGCGCGAGCCCGCGGGGTACAGCCACCTGCACTCGCGATCGCGCGCGGTGCTGCTGCGCAGCGGCGACGACGGCGCAAACTGGTCTGGCACGCCCACGACCATCTGTCCCGATGATGAACTCGGCCAGCAGGATCCACAACTCGCCACCTCGGGCACCGGGCGCGTGTTGGCGTCGTTCTTCCGCTGGCAGGCGCACGCGGCCTCGGAGGCCGACGGAATCGCCGAGCTCCACCCGCATGCGTCCAAGGAATGCCTCTGGAGCAACGCGGGGCTGGGCTGTTGCCACAGCGACGATGGTGGGCAGAGCTGGGGCGCGATGGGCCGGCTGCCGTTCCCGTGGGACGTCCGCGGCGGTGCGTCGCGGGCACCGGCGGTGACGCTCTCCAGCGGCCGATTGCTGCTGCCATGCTACGGCACCGCGCCGGCCAGGCCGCACAGCGCGGGCTATCTGATGCGCAGCGACGATGACGGCGCGAGCTGGTCGTTCCTTTCGGTCATCGCCGACGGCAATGAGAGTGACGAGCGTTTCGAATGTCACGAGCCGTTCGTGTTGCGCCTCGCCTCGGATCGATTGATCTGCTTCATCCGTTCCTACGGTGGCGGCGGCCCCGGTCAGGGCGGCGGGTTGATGCGCTCGTGCCTCAGCGACGATGGCGGCGAAACATGGAGCCGCACCGTCGAAAGCCAGGTGTGGGGCTTCCCGCAGGCGGCGATCACCCTTCGTGACGGACGGGTGTTGCTCGCTTATGGCCATCGCCGCGCGCCGCTCGGGGTGCAGGCCCGTCTGCTCGATGCCCAGTGCACGAACATCGACGAGGCCGAGCCGCTGGTCGTTCGCGACGACGGCGCTTCGGACGATCTGGGCTACCCGACGTTGATCGAACGTCGCGACGGTACGGTGCTGATGGCGTATTACCTCCACGGCGCCGACGGCGTGCGCCACATCGCCGGCTCCGTGCTGGCGGTGGATGATTGAGACCGTCCCGTCACAAAGCTTCACCGCGCGCACGACGGCCATCTGACATGCACAGCGGCCGGCAACCCTCGAGGGCGCGTTCATGGTGAAACGCCTCCGCGTCGCCTGCCGCTTGAACGGGTGGACGCGGTTGCGAGCCAAGGTTCGCAACCGGTCGCCCAGCCGAGCATTCCGCCACGTTGGGCCCCGATGATCCGCACCGCGGTCATCGCTGGTCAATGGCTATTTGCGCGACGGCTTCATGGCGCTATGATGGACAGATCGCACCAACCTGGCGAACCGGGCCATGCCGACACGGCCGGGCCCGGGCGCAGGATCGCAATGGAGCTGGCACAACCTCGGGTGGCTTCGTGCGGCTGGAGCCACGTGGCGATGAGCCATCGTCGTCGGCCGAGGTGCTGGAGGTGCGTTTCGCGTGCGGCGCGACGCTGCGATGCCCGGGCCATCGCCTGGCTGAACTGGTCGTGTTGCTCAACGCCGGCCACGGTGAGGCGGGGTCATGCTGAGCTTCTCCGATCGGACGCCGATCTACCTCTACGCCGGCGTGTGCGACATGCGCAAGAGCTTCGACGGCCTGCTGGGG
>SKPT01000158.1 GCA_007119405.1 Phycisphaeraceae bacterium | reverse complement strand
CCGGCTGCGCTCGCCGCCGGAGAGCGACGCCAACGGCTTGTCCTGGTCGGTGTCGCTGAACAGGAACGCCCCGGCGAGGTCGCGCGCCTCCTGTTCGCTGAGGCTCGGCACGGCCGCACGCAGGTGCTCGACGACGGTCAGCTCCGGGTTCAGGTGATCATGGCTCTGGCGGTAGTGGCCGACGTCGACCTGCGAGCCCAGCCGGGTCTGCCCGGCGGTGGGCGTCTGCTCGCCGAGCAGGCATCGCACGAGCGTCGACTTGCCCGCGCCGTTGGGCCCGATGACGCCGATGCGCTGGCCGCGCTTGATCGTGAATTCGAGATCCTCGAACAGCGTCTTGTCGTCGTAGCGCATCGTCAGGCCGGTCGCCTGGGCGACGACGTCGCCCGGGCGGGCGCCTGGGGCGAAGCGCAGGGCCATGGTGTCGTGGTTGATCGGCCGCTCGACAAGCTCGTCGCGCTTGTAGCGCTCCAGGCGCTTCTCCCGGCCCTGGGCCTGCTTGGAGCGTTGCCCGGCGCGGTAGCGATCGATGAACGCCTGCTCCTGGCGGATGCGATCCTGCTGCTTCTCGTAGACGCGCTGCTGGGCGAGCCGACGCTCGGCGCGCAGGGCGCGGAACTTGTCGTAGTTGCCCGGGTACTCCACGAGCTGGCCCATTTCCAGCTCGTAGATCTTGTCCACCGAGCTGTTGAGCAGCCAGCGGTCGTGGCTGACGAGCATGACGGCCTTGGGATAGGACGCCAGGAACTGCTCGAGCCAGTGACGCCCGGCGATGTCCAGGTGGTTGGTGGGCTCATCGAGCAGCAGCAGGTCGGGCTCGGACAGCAGCAGCTTGGCGAGGGCGAGCCGGCCCTTCTGCCCGCCGGAGAGCCCTGAGACGGGCACGTCGAAGGTTTCGTCGCCCAGGCCCAGGCCGTGCAGCGTCTCGTCGATGCGGTGGTCGACGGCGTAGCCGCCGGCGGCGTCGATCTGGCGCTCGATGCGCTCGTAGCGCTTCATGAGCTTGTCCAGCTCGTCGGGCGCGGCGTCGGCCATGTCGTGGGCGACGCGCTGAAGCTCGTCGTGGAGCTTGTGCAGATGGGCGAAGGCCCGGCCGGCCTCCTGTCGGAGGGTGAGGCTGGGTTCGAGCGCCGGGTCCTGGTGCAGGTAGCCGACCGTCGCGTTGCGGGCGAGTTGGATCTGCCCAGCGTCGGGCTTGAGGTTGCTCAGGCCGGCGATGAGCTTCATCAGCGTGCTCTTGCCGCAGCCGTTGCGCCCGACGAGCCCGACGTGATCGGTGTGCTCGAGGGTGAGGTTGCACCCGGTGAGCACGGGGTCGTTGCCGAAGCTGAGCGTGAGGTTGGCGATGGAAACCAGGGCCATGGCGGTGACTTTAGCACGCCCGGGGGCGGAGTTCTCGCGGAGGCCGCCGCGGATGGAACCACCGATGCATGATGATGCACACCGATAAGAAGCGGATGAGCAGACCACAGCGCCCCCCCGTCCCGCGTTCCCCCACTCCTGCCTTCCTGCTCTCCTTATCGTCTTTTTTCTCTTCTTATCGGTGTGCATCCGTGTGCATCGGTGGTTCCATCTCCTCCCTGCGACCCCCGCGCTCTCCGCGGCCTCCGCGAGAATCGGCCCGCTTCGCGAAGCGGCAAGCCGCGTGTTATGATTCAAGTGCCCCGCCTGAGCCCGCCCATGGCACGCGCCCGCGACATCAACCAGAAGGTTCTCGAGCTCAACGAAGACCCCGCGTGGTATGGCAGCCTCGCCGAGATCGGCGGCGGGCAGGAGACGGGGCGCTGGCTCTTCCGCGTCGGCCGGGCGTCCGGGACCGTCGCCAAGACCATGTCGGCTTACGACATGGCCTTCAGCGACGCGATCTACGGCCGAAGCACGCGCTACGTCTCGCGGCAGCGCCTGATCCAGATGCTCGATCACGAGTTCGGCCTGCTTCAGGAGCGTCTCGCGAGCACGCGCGACACCAAGCGATTTTTCTGCTTCGCCAACACCGTCGCGACGCGCAGCCACGTCTCGAGCGAGCCCGGCCGGGGCTGGCTGGGCGTGCGGTTTCAGCGTCATCCCGCGTCCGAGCCGTCGCAGATCATCCTGCACGCGCAGCTTCACGACTGGGACAACCTGCACCAGCAGGAGGCTCTGGGCGTGCTGGGGATCAACCTCATCCATGGGGCCTACGCTCTCTACGAGCAGCCGGAGTCGATCATCGACGCTCTGCGCGACTCGCTGCGTCCCGGGCGTGTGGAGGTGGACATGATCCACTTCGACGGGCCGGTGGCCGAGCAGGTGGACAACCGCGTGATGAGCCTGCGCCTGGTGTCGAGGGGGCTGACCGACGCGGCGATGTTCACGGCCACGGGGCGGACGGTGCAGCCGGCCGAGGCGCTTTACGACCAGCCGGTGCTGGTGCAGCGCGGGGCGTTTCACCCGATCACCTGGCCGGTGGTGCACATGCTCGAGCAGGGCGAGCGGCGTGTCCGGGCCGAGGCGGAGGAGCCTTGCGAGCCGGTGGTTGTCAGCGAGATGAACCTGCCGGAGCTGGAGCGTGACAAGGCCACGGAGCAGGCGGAGCTGCTTCGGCGGATGGAGATTCTCCAGCAGCTCGGGCGCAACGTGGTCATCTCCAACTACCGCGAGTACTTCCGCCTGACGCAGCTCATCGCCCGCTACACGACGCGGCGCATCGGGCTGGTCACGGGCGCCGCGACCCTCCCGGCGCTGTTCGACCCGGCCTACTACCAGGATCTGCCCGGTGGCGTGCTCGAGGCGATCGGTCGGCTGTTCAAGCGCAACGTGCGGTTCTACGTCTACCCCTATCGCGAGCCCGACGGCACGCTCGTCGACGCCGAGCACGCGCGCATCAGCGCCGCGGCTCAGCCGCTGTACCGCTACCTCTTGCAGGCCGGGGCGGTCCAGGCCCTGGAGCCCGACCCGCGCT
>SKPT01000065.1 GCA_007119405.1 Phycisphaeraceae bacterium | reverse complement strand
GTCAACGAGGAGCTGGCCCGGGAGGTCGGTTTCGAGCCCGATGCCATGCGCCTGGACTGGCAAGAGTATTACGTGCAGGACCAGGCCGACGTGGCGCGGGACCGCGGCGCGCTGTCGTTCACGCCCATTGCCCTGTCCGGCCACTTCAATCGGGCGCTCTCCCATGAGCACGCCAGCGAGGCGTACGGCGAATGGAGCGGCCAGGGCGGCAACGACATGAGCCGGTTGCCCACCGGCAGGCAGACCATCGATGGCATCGAATACGAGATCGGCCCGCCTGAGCGGGGGGCCGTGCTGCTGAACACCGACCGCGTCGAAGCCGATCTGCCCGAGGCCCTGAGCATCGAGGTGGGCAAGAGCGCCGAGCGGCTGTTCTTCCTTTACACGGGCGCGTGGGTTTCCGCCACGACCACGATCGACGGCGAGTCGGTGCGTCCGGCTGTGCCGGAGACGGCCCGGTTCATCATTCACTACGCCGACGGAACCCGCGAAACGCAGCCGATCGTCGTCGGCCGGCACGTGCTGGATTGGTGGAACGACCCGACCTGGCAGCAACACGCGGCGCTGAACGACAACGGCGTGGCGGTGGCGTGGCAGGGGCCAAACCAGCAGGTCGGCCAGGTCAGCGTGTTCGCCCTGGACTGGGAAAACCCGCACCCGGATCGAGAAATCAGCCGCATCGAACTGACCAACCGCGACGCCCCGATCGATTCAGCGTTCTTCCTGCTGGCGATCACGGCGGCGTCGGAGCCGGTGGACGATGACGACCCGCAGGTGCTGCGCTTCGACTTTGACGGTGATGTGGATGCGATCGGCCCCGGCGGCCGAACCATCGAGGTGCAGGGGATCAACCGCATGGCCTTCGACGCCGGGCGCTTTGTGCCCGGGCGCGGCTCGACGCGGGCGTTCGTGCCGCGGGCAAGCATGTACGTGCCGACCCCCGCCAGCTTCCCGCTGGCCGGCGAAGGCACGATCTCGCTCTGGCTCAAAGCCGATGACTGGCGCACCGAGCAGCGGCGGGACCGCCACCGCCGGCTCGACTACACGCGCGTGATGTGGCCCTTCGAGGGCCGCGGCCCCGGCGAGTGGCGCGTGCGGTTCGAGATCGACGAGCAGGACCTCGAAACGTTGTGGCTGGATGCGGCGCTGGCGGGGCTCGGCATGCGCGTCGACGTGTCCGAGCATGTCCAGCCCGACACCTGGTTCAACGTGCTCGTGACCTGGCGGCCGGCGCCGGACCAGCCCGGCCACACGCAGGCGAGCCTCTATCTCGACGGCCGGCGCGTCGAACAGACCGTCCACCCCGCCGTGCCCGATCGCATCGGCGAGCGGATTTTCGTCGGCGTGCCGAACAATGGCGGGCAGCCGTGGCGCGGGGCGATCGATCAAATCACCGTGCTGCGCCACGCGATGTCGCCCGAGGATGTCACCGCCTACGTGGACGGTCAGCCATGAGTGGGCGGACCGACTGGCTCAAGGACGCGCAATGGGGCGTGTTCTTCCATTACCTCGCCCAGCCCGCCAGCAGCCGCGAGCGCAGCCCCTTGACCGCCGAGCAGTGGAACGAGCAGGTCGACGCGTTCAACGTGCCCGGTTTCGTCGACCAGATCGCAGCCACGGGCGCCAACTACGTGGGCATCACGATCGGGCAGAACTCCGGCCACTTCTGCGCGCCCAACGCCACCTACGACGCGATCGTCGGCATCCGCCCGAGCAAGTGCAGCCGCCGCGACCTCATCGCCGAACTCGCCGCACCGCTGCGTGAGCGCGGTTTAAGGCTGCTGGCCTATCTGCCCAGCAACGCGCCATGCAACGACCCGCAAGCGGTTGAGCGCCTGCAATGGCGCTGGGGGTTCGAAGGTGCCCCGCCCGGCGAGCACAGCGCTCAGCGCACGGGCGAGCGACTGGCCGCCTTCCAACGCCAGTGGGAGGCGGTGGTGCGCGAGTGGGGCGAGCGATGGGGCGATCTCGTCGCGGGTTGGTGGCTTGACGGCATCTATTTCGCCGACGAAATGTACCGCTTCGCCGATCCGCCGAACTTCCAGAGCTTTGCCGATGCGCTGCGTGCTGGCAATCCGCAGCGCATCGTCGCGTTCAACCCGGGCTGGGTCGAGCACAACCCGGGCCGGAAGATGATTTCGCTCACCGCGCACGAGGACTACACCGCCGGCGAGGTCGACAGCATGTTCCCGGCCTGCAAAGGGCGCTGGGTCAAATCCCCCGACGGCGGCGCCGCGCAGTGGCACGTGCTGGCTTACGCCGGGCAGTACTGGGGCCGCGGCGAACCGCGTTTTCCCGACGAGTTTCTCGTCGGTTACACGCGTCACGCCAACGAGCACGAAGGCGTCGTGACCTGGGACGTGCCCGTCAGTAAAACCGGCGAGATTCCCGAGGCGTTTGTCCGTCAGCTTCAGCGCCTGGCCGATGGCGGTTCAGGCCGACGCACCCGATGACGCCTGGCCCTCAATGCAACGCGGGAACCCGCCCAACGCGATCAGTTCCTGCATACGCTGGTAGTAGGCGTCCGGCAGTGTGCCATCGGGGCGCGGGGCGACGTTGATCAGGTAGTTGCCCCCCCAACGGTGCACCTGGACTAACCGCGGCAGCATCCAATCGAGTGAGCGGTAGCGCTCCCCGCCGGGGTGGGCGTAGCCCCAGCCGCACTCCGGCCAGATCTCGCACAGCTCCCACCAACCCTCGAGCGCCGCCTCGGGCATCTTGCACTCGGCGGTCTTGTAGTCGCCGTAGCCATGCATGCGCGGATTGACGACGATCGCCGGGTTGTAGCGCCGAATCTCGTCGATGCTCATGACCGCCGGGCCGCCGTCGAAACAGAGCAGGTCCACGGGGTGGTAGCGCGTCAGCAACTCGATGATCTGGGCGCGCACGTAGGCGCGATAGCGCTCCTGCCAACCCTCGGGCTCCGGCGCCACGGTGCATG
>SKPT01000248.1 GCA_007119405.1 Phycisphaeraceae bacterium | reverse complement strand
GCTATGTCGGCACGTCCCACAAGAACTGCAAGGGTGTGTTCAAGGGCGTGGCCAACGCCTGCCTGTTGGCACACCGCCGCCACGACGACGCGGGCCGGCGCTTCGTGCTCACCGGCGAGGATCTGGCCAACGTCGGGCCGGTCGCGCTGCTCCAGGATCTGGCCGTGATGGCGAGCCTCGGCCTGGAGCACGTCGAGCGCAACGGCCACCACTACTTTCGCGGCCTGGGCATGCTGCCCGGGGCCGTGCAGCGTCGCGTGCTCGAGCGGCATGGCGATCTTTACCGCGCGGATGCCGCCGGCGTTCCCACCCTCGACATTCGTGACGGCCAGATCGACCTGGCCAGCGTGCTCGCGGCGCCGTTCGGCTGCGGCATGGAGCTCGACACCGGGTTGTTTCAACCACTGGCCGATTGGCGCTTCGCGTCCCTGCACGGCTGAAGCCGGTGAGATCGGTATCCCTGACCCCAGTGAGGCGAACATGGCCGCTGACTCCACCATCCGCGTCGGCATCCTCGGCGCCGGCGCCAACACGCGCAGCCGACACATCCCGGGCCTGCAGGCGATCGAGGGCGTCGAGATCGTCGCGGTGTGCAACCGCAGCCTCGCCTCCTCGCAGCGCGTCTGCGACGAGTTCCACATCCCCCGCGCCGAGCAAGAGCCCGATGCCCTGCTCGCCGACGCGGGGATCGACGCGATCGTCATCGGCACCTGGCCCTACAAGCACTGCCCGTTCACGCTCAAGGCGCTGGAGCGGGGCAAGCACGTGATGACCGAGGCGCGCATGGCCATGAACGCGGTCGAGGCCGAGCAGATGCTCGCCGCCTCGCGGGCCCGGCCGGAGTTGGTGGCCCAGGTGGTGCCGTCACCCTTCACGCTGCATTACGACCACCTCGTGCGCGAGCTGGTCGACGAGAAGCTCGGCCGCCTCATCGGCGTGCGGGCGGCGTTTTGCCTCGGTGGCCCGGCCGTGTTCGACGGCGCGGAAAAGCCCTGGCGACGCAACGAGATCTACAGCGGCCGCAACGTCATGACCCTGGGCATCCACTACGAGGCCATGATGCGCTGGGTCGGCCCCGTGGCGAGCCTGTGCGCCCAGACGCGCGTCGTCGTGGACCGCGGCCGCAACCCCGAGACGGGCCAGGTCGAGCCGATCACCATCCCCGATCACCTGGCGATCCTCGGCCGCATGCAGCGCGACGACGCGACGTTCGAGCTGTTCATGTCCAGCGTCGCCGGGTTCGACGGGTCGCAGGAGGTGTGGATCTACGGCAGCGAGGGCTCGATCCGCGTCGACCTGGCCCGCCACGAGTTGCACTTCGCGACACGTGGCGACGAGGCCCTGGGCCCGGTCGACATCGACGCCCGCCGCGGCCCCGGCTGGCGCGTGGAGGAGGAATTCATCAACGCCATCCGCGGCCGCGAGCCCATTCGCTTCACCACGTTCGAGGACGGCGTGCGCTACATGCGCTTCACCGACGCGGTGCACGCCAGCGCCGCCGGCGGGGCGACGGTCGAGGTCGACAACGATGTGGCCACGCTCGCCGGCCGAACGTAACGCGACGGCCGGTGCCGGGTGCCACGGCTTGACCCGAAGGGCAAGCCGTGCCGCGCACGGCCATTGACGATAGCTGACCCCCTGTCCCAGCCGCTCACCACTCCGCGATCGAGCCGTCGTCGAGCGCGAAGGTGGGCGTGTCCCAGTCGCCGGCGAACGCGTGAGCTTGGAGCGCGTCCTCGTCGACCTCGATGCCCAGGCCCGGCCCCTGCGGCACGGCGATGTGGCCGTCGACGACCTCGAAGGGCTGCTTGAGATACCCCTCGCCCAGCGTCACGTGCTCCTGGATGAGGAAATTGGGCGTGCAGGCGTCGAGCTGCAACGACGCCGCCAGCGCGATGGGCCCCAGCGGACAGTGCGGGGCGACGGCGATGTTGCGCGACTCGGCCATCGCGGCGATCTTGCGGGCCTCGTAGATTCCGCCGACGTGGGCGAGGTCCGGCTGGACGATCGCCACCGCCTGCTGCTCGATCAGCTCCTGGAACTGCCAGCGCGTGAACAGGCGCTCGCCGGTGGCGATGGGGATCGTCGTCGAGGCGGCGACGGCCTTGATCGCCGCGGTGTCGCCGGGCAGCACCGGCTCTTCGATGAACATCGGGTCGAACGGCTCGAACTTCTGCGCCAACCGCCGCGCCAGCGCGGGCGTGACGCGGCCGTGCAGGTCCGCGGCGATGTCGACGTCCCGGCCGGCCAGCTCGCGGGCCTCGCGCAGGCGCGCCACCGCGGCGTCCATCGCCGCCGGCGTCTCGATCATGCGGCAGGCCTCGACGGGCGTGAACTTGTACGCCGTGAAGCGGCCGGACGTCAGTCGATGCTGGAACTTCTCAATGTAGTCGCCCGTCCTGCCGCCTGGCGCCCAGCCGTATATGCGGATGCGCTCGCGCACCGCGCCGCCGAGCAGTTGATAAACGGGCACGTCGAGCGATCGGCCGAGGATGTCCCACAGCGCATGCTCGATGCCGGAGATGGCGCTGGTCAGGATCGGCCCGCCGCGGTAGAAGCCCCCGCGGTACATGCGCTGCCAGAGGTGCTCGATGCGGCGCGGGTCCTGGCCGACGATCACGCGTCCCAGCTCGCGTACGGCCGTCTCGGCGGTCTGTGATCGGCCCTCAAGCGTGGCCTCGCCCCAGCCGACGAGCCCCGCGTCGGTCGTGACCTTGACGAACAGCCAGCGCGGGCGGACGTGGAATGTGTCGACTGTGGCGATCTTCATCGGTCTCAGACTTCCTCAGGAAAGCCGGCTTGGGGTGCCACGGCTTGACCCACAGGGCAAGCCGTGCGATCTCGGGATACCGCACGGCGCCGTCAACCGCTCGCGCACCTGCTCCGGGCCGAGCCCGGACACGGCTGGGGTGCCACTGACAAGGCCGTCCTCGGCCTTGTCAGTG
>SKPT01000078.1 GCA_007119405.1 Phycisphaeraceae bacterium | reverse complement strand
GCGGCGGCGTATCGGCTGCTGGTGCCGATGATGATCGGCGTGATCGCCGGCGAGCTCAGCGGCGGGCTGCTGTGGATCGTCGTCGGGGCGATCTACTACGCCGCGACCGGCCGGCCGCCGGAAACCTATTCGGTGTTCCCGGGCTGAGCGGGGCCAGGTTCGGCCAAGGCAAATTTCTCACCGATGCGGGAACCTTCGGCAGGCGGCGGCATCCAACCTTGCAGACCAAGCTCCCCGCACTGTGAGGTTGCGCCATGGCCGATGTCCCCACCCGCTTCGCGATGCGCAACGCCGTGCTGCGTGCGCTCAACGCCGGGCCCTTCCGGGACCGCCGCCGCCCTGACGAGCATGACCGGGACGGCGACGACGCGGAGCGCATGCGCATCGTGCTGTTCGTCACGGACGGGCTGGTGAGCAACGACGCGGCGATCATCGACGCGATCCGCGAGCGCGCCCACGAGACGCGCGTGTTCGCCGTGGGCATGAGCAACGCGCCCAACCGCCACCTGCTCGACGAGATGGCCCGCGTCGGCCCATGAGCGTGGCGGCGCGGGCTCATCGCCCCTGGCGCCGGGCCTGCTCGATCAGGTCCGCCAGGTCGCGGAGCTGCGCCTCGTCGAGCTTGATGCCGGGCGAGCTGAGGTGGGCCGCGACGGCGTCCTTGAGCGAGCCGCCGAAGAACGTCTGCACGACCCGCCGCAGCGCCGACCGGCCGGCGCGGGTGCGTGGCTGGGTCGGCTGGTAGACGTAGGCCCGGCCCCGCACGCTGTGCTTGAGATGCCCCTTGTCCTCGAGGATCCGCAGCATCGTCCGCACGGCCGTATGCGATGGCGGGTTCTCCATCGCCTCGGCCACCTGGCGCGCGGTCGCGGTGCCGTGGCGGTAGATCACCTCCATGATCTGCCGCTCGCGTCGGCTCAGCTCGTGGCTCGCGGTCATGCTTGCAAGGCTCCTGCGGCGGGCGTGCCAAGTTATTGACATCTTTAGCCGCCCCGGCGCCCCGACGCAAGCCGGGAGCCCCCCTGCCGCGGCGGCCGGGCCGACGGGCCGCCAACCCGGGGATCGACCGGTGGCGTATCATCGCAGTGTCGCACGTCGTCCGTGATCCGAGCTTCGGAGGCCAAGCCATGACCAGCCCCACCGCTTCCAGCGCCGAAAGCCCCTACGCCCAATGGACCAACGGGCCGCCGACCGACCCGGGATTCCTGCCCATCCTCGTCTGGTCGCAGGATCCGGCGCTCGCGCAGCAGTACAAGGCCATCGGCGTCAACACCTACTTCGCCCTGCACCGCGGGCCCACGCCGGAGCAGCTCGATCGGCTGCGCGACGCGGGGATGCACGCGATCTGCCGGCAGAACGACGTGGCGCTGGCGGACATCGAGCGGGGCGACTCGCCGATCATCGCGTGGATGCACGGCGATGAGCCGGACAACCGCCGCGGGCCGAACGACCCCCACGCCGGCCAGCCCGTGCCGCCGGAGAAGATCCAGCGCGACGCCGAGGCGATCCGCGCCAAGGACCCGACGCGGCCGATCGTGGTGAACTTCGGCCAGGGCGTGGCCAACGACGCCTTCCCGGGCCGCGGGGCGACGCTCGAGCAATACCCGCTCTACGCCCGCGGCGCGGACATCGTCTGCTACGACGTCTACCCGGTGGCGAACCTCAAGCTGCCCGGGCCCGACGGGCGAACGATCTTCGCCCCCGACGGGCACGAGTACCTCTGGTACGTCGCCAAGGGGGTGCAGCGGCTGCGGTCGTTCGTCGAGGATCGCAAGCCGGTGTGGAACGTGCTCGAATGCACGCACATTCACAATCCCGAGCGGATCGCCACGCCGCACCAGGTGCGTGCCGAGGCGTGGATGTCGTTGATCCACGGCTCGCGCGGGCTGTGCTGGTTCGTTCATGACTTTCGCGAAGGTCACAAGAACGACGCCGCGCTGCTGGCCAACGACGAGATGCGCGAGGCGGTGACGCGGGTCAACGGTGAGATTCGCGAGCTCGCCCCCGTGCTCAACGCGCCGGCCGGCCCGGCCGCGCGCGTGCTCAGCAGCGACGCGAACGCCCCCGTGGCGGCGACGACCCGGAGCCACGACGGCTGGCTCTACATCTTCGCCGTGGCGATGCGCAACGCCGCGTGCCGGGCGCGCTTCACGATCGAGGGCGCGTCATCGGCCGATGAGATCGAGGTGCTTGGCGGGAATCGTGCCCTGGCGGTGGAGGATGGATCGTTCGCGGACGACTTTCAGCCGTACGACGTGCGGCTATACCGGGTGGCGCAGCGCGAATGAGCCGAGAGGTTGCCCGGGCCCGCCGTCTCGCCGGCGATTGACGCCGCCGCAGCCGGGCCTATATTCGGCACCGCGATGCCCCTGATCGAGGAGCCATGATGCCGCAGATGGATCGTCAGGACATGCTCAGCCGCGTCCGCCAGGGCATGGTCATACCGGCCACGCCGCTGGCGCTGGACGCGCGGCGGCGCTTCGACGAGAAGCGCCAGCGCGTGTTGATGCGCTACTACGCCGAGGCGGGCGCCGGCGGCGTGGCGGTGGGGATGCACTTCACGCAGTTCGAGATTCGCCGGCCCGGCATCGATCTCTTCGAGCCGGTGCTGCGCACCTGCGCCGAGGAGCTGGACGCGATGTCGGCCCGGCTCGGTCGGCCGATCGTCAAGATCGCGGGGCTCAACGGCCGCACCGGCGATGCGCTGGCCCAGGCCGAGACGGCGCGCGAGCTGGGCTACGACTTCGCCATCGTCTCGCTCGCGGCGTTCGGCGATGCGCTGGACCAGGAGATGGTCCACCATGTCCAACGCATCGCCGACGTCATGCCGGTGTTCGGCTTCTACCTGCTCACGGGTGTGGGCGGCATCCGGCTGGAGCACGCGTTCTGGCGGCAGCTCGTGGAGATCGAGAACCTGCACGGCATCAAGATCGCCCCGTTCAACCGCTACGGGACGCTGGACGTGGCCCGCGCCGTCGCCGAGGCCGGCCGCGAAGACGACATCGCCCTGTACACCGGCAACGATGACAGCATTGTCTACGATCTGCTCACGCCGCTGCGCTTCAAGGTCAACGGCGAGCATCGCACGGTGCGCATCCGCGGCGGGCTGCTCGGGCAGTGGGCGTGCTGGACGAAGACGGCGGTGCAACTGCTGGCGCGCTGCCACGAGCTGAGCCGGCGCGACTGCGTGCCCACCGAGATGCTCACGCTCAGCGCCGAGCTGACCGACGCCAACGGCGCGATCTTCGACGCCGCGAACGAGTACGCCGGCAGCATCGTGGGCGTCAACGAGATTCTGCGCCGCCAGGGCCTGCTCGAAGGCATCTGGACGCTCAAGCGCAACGAGGACCTGAGCCCGGGCCAGGCCGACGAGATCGACCGCGTCTGCCGCGACTATCCGCACCTGAGCGATGATGCGTTCGTGCGGGAGAACCTCGACCGCTGGCTGAAGATGTAGTCGCCCATGTTTGGGCCTCGCTTCGCTCGACCGAACCTGCGACCAACGATCGCCCCATGCCGGAAACCGACACCATCACCTGCCTGGAAGACCGCCCGTTGCCCGCGACGATCCGCGACGTGGCGGAGCTGGAGGATCTGCTCTCGACGCCGACGCGTGGCGTGGTGCGGGATCTCGCGGCCGTGGCGGGCGACATCATGGTCCTGGGCGTCGGCGGCAAGGTCGGGCCCACGCTGGCGATGATGGCCAGGCGGGCCGCGCCGGACCGCCGCGTGATCGGCGTCGCGCGCTTCAGCGACCCGGCGGTCAGGGAGCGTCTCGAGGCACAGGGCGTCGAGACGATCACGTGCGACCTGCTCGATCAGCGGCAGGTCGACGCGCTGCCCGAGGTGCCCAACATCATCTACATGGCCGGGCGCAAGTTCGGCACCGCCGGCAGCGAGCCGATGACCTGGGCGATGAACGTGGTGGTGCCGACGTTCGTGGGCCAGCGCTTCGCTCGCTCGCGCACCGTCGGCTTCTCCACGCTCTGCGTCTACCCTTTCGCCCGCGTCGACGGCCCGGGCAGCAGGGAGAGCGACGCCGTCACGCCGCTGGGCGAGTACGCCAACTCCTGCGTCGGCCGCGAACGGGTCCTGCAATACCACAGCCAGCGCAACGCCAGCCCCGGGCGGCTCATCCGCCTGAACTACGCCATCGACCTGCGGTACGGCGTGCTGCACGACGTCGCCGAGTGGGTGCGCCAGCGCCAGCCGATCGACATCTCCACGCCTGTGGCCAACGTCATCTGGCAGGGTGACAGCACGGCGCAGATCCTGCGCAGCCTGCGCCACTGCACGCAGCCCGCCTCGCCGCTGAACATCGGCATGCCCCGGCCGGTGCGCATCCGTGATGTGGCGACGCGCTTCGGCGAGCTGTTCGGCGTGGAGCCGGTGTTCACCGGGCAAGAGCAGCCGCTGGCCTGGCACAACGACACGTCGCAGGCCCGCGCCCTGTTCGGCGAGCCCGTCGTCGACGTCGAGACGATGATCCGCTGGAACGCCGACTGGCTGAAGCGCGGCATGCCCGTGCACGACAAGCCCACGCATTACGAGCAGCGTGCGGGGCATTTTTGAGCCTGGTCACGACACGTGCCGCTTACAAGCGGAGTCCGCGGAGCTTGTCCATGCGACACAACAGGAGACGCTCATGAGCGCATCCACCAACACCCCCGGCACCACCGGGACGCCGGCCGCCGCCAACACCTCCACCACCGATCAGCGCCTGGCCAACTGGGTCGGTGGCCGGTGGGTTGACGCCGCGGCCACCGACTTCGCCCCGGTCCACAACGCCTCGACGGGCCAGCGGATCGCGGCGGCGCCGCTGTCCACCGCCGCGGACCTCGACAAGGCCGTGCAAGCCGCCGCGGCCGCCCACCGCGGCTGGCGGGACACGCCCGCGCCGGAGCGCGCGCAGATCATGTTCCGGCTCAAGCAGTTGCTTGAAGCGCACTTCGACGAGCTCGCCCGGCTCGTGACGCTGGAGAACGGCAAGACGCTCAGCGAAGCGCGGGGCGACGTGCGGCGCGGCATCGAGGTGGTCGATTTCGCCTGCGGCATCGCCCATCTGCTCAAGGGCGAGTCCCTGCCTCAGGTCGCCGAGCACATCGATGGCCAGACCACGCGCGAGCCGTTGGGCGTGTGCGCGGGGATCACGCCGTTCAACTTTCCGGCGATGGTGCCGATGTGGATGTTTCCGCTGGCGATCGCGTGCGGCAACTGCTTCGTGCTCAAGCCCAGCGAGAAGGTGCCGCTGACGGCCAATCGCCTGGCGGAGCTTGTCGCCGAGGCCGGCCTGCCCGCGGGCGTGCTGAACGTGGTGCACGGCGGCCGGGCCGTCGTCGACGCCATCTGCGATCATCCGGGCATCGCCGCGATCAGCTTCGTCGGCTCGACGCGCGTCGCGCGGCACGTCTACACCCGCGGCTGTGCGGCCGGCAAGCGCGTCCAGGCCGCCGGCGGCGCCAAGAACGTGATGCTCGTGATGCCCGACGCCGAGCCGGAGTCCACCTGCCGGGCCGTCATGGGCGCGGCCTACGGTTGCGCCGGGCAGCGCTGCATGGCCGGGTCAATGGTCATGAGCGTCGGCGGCGCGGCCGAGGCGCTCAACGAGCGGATCGCCCGGGCGATCGACAACCTCAAGGTCCTGCCCACCGATCGCCACGACGATGCCGAAATGGGCCCGGTCATCGACGGCCAGGCCCGCGACCGCCTCTTCGACGCCATCGAGCAGGGTCGGCGGCAAGGCGCCACGCTCGTGCGCGACGGTCGCGAGAACATCCCCCGCGAAGGCTTCTTCGTCGGGCCGACGCTGCTGGATCACGTCCGGCCGGAAATGGACATCGCCAACACCGAGCTGTTCGGCCCCATCCTTGCCATGCAGCGGCCCGCCACGCTCGACGACGCCATCGCCCGCATCAACGCCATCGGCTACGGCAACGGCGCAGTGATCTTCACCGCCAGCGGCGGGGCGGCGCGCCAGTTCGCCCGGGAGGTCCAGTGCGGCATGGTGGGCGTGAACGTCCCGGTGCCCGCCCCCATGGCCATGTTCGCGTTCAGCGGCTGGAACCAGTCATTCTTCGGCGACCTGCACGTCCAGGGCACGGAGGGTGTGAGGTTCTACACCCGGCAGAGGCTCACGCTCAGCCGGTGGGATGACAGCTACGTTCGCAAGCACGGATGGTAGCGCGGCGCTTGTGTCGCAGTTCGTACGAGAGATCCGCCATGACGTCCGCATCCCCCCGCTTCGACGCCCCGGCGAGCATCCTTCACGGCGGCGGCGCCCGCCGGGAACTGCCCGGGCTCGTCGCCGGCCTCGAAGCCAGGCGCCCGCTGATCGTCACCGACGCCGGCGTCGTCCAGCTCGGGATTGTTGATGAGCTTCGCGCCATGCTCGACGCGGCCGGCCTGGTGTCGGCGGTGTTCAGCGACGTCCAGGCGGACCCCACGGACGCGAACGTCGACGCGGGTCTCGCCGCCCTGCGCGAGCACGAGGCCGACGTCGTGATCGCGCTGGGCGGCGGCTCGCCCATCGACGTCGCCAAGGTCGTGGCGGTGCGCCCGCGCAACGACCAGCCCCTGCCCGCGTACGCCGGGTACCACCAGATCGCGCGCCGGGGCCTGCCCGTGGTCGCGATCCCCACCACGGCGGGCACGGGCAGCGAAGCGACCAAGGTCGCCGTGATCACCGACACGCAGCGTCAGGTCAAGATGATGATGCTCGCGGCGCCGCTGATGCCGCGGGCCGCGATCGTCGACCACGAGCTGACGCACTCGATGCCCCGGCCGCTGACCGCGGCGGTGGGCGTGGACACGCTGACGCACGGCATCGAGGCCTACGTCTCGCGCAAGGCCAACGCGATGACCGACCCGCTGGCGCTGGCGTGCATCGGCCTGGTGGCGCGCCACCTGCGCGACGCCTTCCACGACGGAGCCGACACGGCCGCCCGGGCCGCGATGTCGCTGGCCGCGTGCCAGGGCGGGCTGGCTTTTTGCAACGCCAGCGTCTGCCTCGTCCACGGCATGAGCCGGCCGATCGGGGCCATGTTCCACCTGCCGCACGGGCTGTCCAACGCGGTGCTCCTGCCAACCGTCACGCGCTTCAGCATCGGCAGCGCCCCGGCCCGCTACGCCGCCGTCGCCCGGACGGTCGGCGCCGCCGGGGCCGGCGACAGCGAGCACGACGCCTGCGGCAAGCTCGTCGACTGGCTGGAAGCGCTCAACCGCGATCTGGAACTGCCCGCCCTGCGCGACTGCTGCTCGGTGGATCGGGACGGGTTCGAGTCGCACCTGCCCAGGATGGCCGCCGACGCCCTGGCCTCGGGCAGCCCCGCCAACAACCCGCGCGTGCCCGAGGCGGACCAGATCATCGAGCTCTATCGCGAGGCCTGGTGAGGGCCCTGCCTCGGCGCGGTCGAGACCGTCGGACCCGCCTTCGCCGGAAATCGTTACGGCCGTGGCCGAGCGTACCATCGCTCACCCGTCGAAATACCGCGAAGAGGTGAAGAGCGCGAAGGAAATCAGGTTGGCTTGACACTCCGCATCTTCGCTTCTTCACTTGTCTTTGCCGCTTCACGGTTGGTCGCATTTCACGCGGCGAGCGAGCCCGTCACCGGAAGCCCACTTCCCGGGCCCGCTCCAGGACGAGCTTGGCGTCGGCGAGGTTGGTCAGCGGCCGGCCCAGGTGGGTGAAATTCTCGATCGTCACGTTCTGCACCGTGCGGTCGCGGTAGCCCTGGATGATCGACGGCGGCAGCGGCCCGGCCACGACGGCGACGTTCCTGAGCTCGATGTCGCGCAGCCAGCCGCGCTGCTCGTCCTTGCTGTAGCGGTCGAAGGTGACCTTGAAGTCGATGACCTTCTGCTGCACGTCCTCGATGCGGATGTCCTCGTAGAGGACGTTGCTGACGGTGGCGCGATCGCCGTTGTGGATGGTCAGCGCCCCGCCGGAGGCCCCGCCCTCCCACTGGCAGTGGATGATGTCGATGTCGCGGAAGACGATGTCGCGGATGTGCTCGCAGCGCGTCTCGTAGCCGATCTCCAGGGCGTTGCCCCACGCGGCGTTCCAGCAGGTCAGGCGCTCGGCGCGGACGCGCTCGACGTCGCGATGCCCGGTGGGGCTGCCGACGTCCAGCGCCTTGATGGCGATGCAGTCGTCGAGGGTGCGCAGGAAGCTGTCGTGGATGTGCACGTCCTGCGAGCCGACGACATCCACGCCGTCGCCGTTGGCCGACTCGTTCATGATTTTGACGCGGTCGATCTCGACGTGCCGGCAGCCGACGGGCACGAGGTGCCAGGTGGGCCCGTCGAGAATGGTGATGCCGCGCACGGTCACGTGCTGGCAGTCGATCAGGTGGACCATGCGCGGGCGGTGCCGGCCGGCGGCGCGGGCGGCGTCGCGCCGCTCGAATTGCGAGCCGTCGAGCACACCGAGTCCGCCGATGGCGATGTTGTGCTGTCCCTCGGCGCGGATCACGCCGCGCACCACCGCGCCGCGCCGGATCCAGAGGCGCTGCTGGCTCTGGAGCTCGATCGTGCCCACGTCGTGGATGCGGCCGGGCTCGAATGCGATCAGCTCGCCGTCGCCGGGCGGGGGCTCGTCCAGTTCTGGGGCGTCGATCAACAGCAGCAACGGCTGGCGAATGTCGCCGTCGAACTCCACGCTCACATACGCCGGGCCCGCGAGCGTGAAGCGCAGCTCGCGGGGCCCGCATCGCTGCACGGCGACATCGAGGCGCAGCGGTCGCACCACCGCGTGCTCGAAGTCGAAGCTCGTGGTGATCTGCACCTGCACACCGCCTGGCGCGGTGGCCAGGGCGTAGCCGCCGGCCCATTCGACCGCGAGCACGGGCACCGACTCGCCATCGACCGCGACGGCGTAGCGCTCACTGGTCGGCAGCGTTTCATTCAGGCCTGCGGCCGCTTGCGTCCGCTCGGCGTCCATGGTCAGCCTCCTGGTCCGATGTTTCGGGACATCACCGCTTGGGCGTGATGCCCGCGGCCGGCTCGCGTGCTCAAGGACCCGCCGATTCCGCCCGCTGATACGCCCCCGCGTCCACCCCGGGGCCCGCGGGTCGCGGCTCGCCGTCCAGGTCGCGGTCGAAGTCATAGCCGGGAAACGTCGCTCGCGGTAGCACGGCGTCCAGGTCGCGCCCGATCCCGATCGCCGGGCTCCCTTCCCTGAGCCCATAGTCGTGCGCCGCGGCGTCAACGAAGACCGCCTGAGCATCGTCGGCCAGGCGATTCGCCTGCTCGTCGAAGTCGGCGAAGGTCAGCTCGCGCAGGAACAGGTTGCCCGCGAGCTGCCCGGGCATCTGGCCATACACGCCGTCGACGATGTTGTTTTTGATCAGGAAGCTGGAGTTCTCGCCCTGGTTGTTGCTGAATATCGCCAGGCTGCGCATCCAACCCTCGTCGCCGGAGCCGGTGAGCACGTTGTGGGCGATGAGGGCCTGGACGTCGCCGGCGGTCCAGAAGGCCAGGGCGAGGTTGTCGTCGCCATGGAGGATGTTGTTGTAGATGACCAGGCCGGTCGTGTCGCTGGCGGTCACGGGTCGGCTCGAGCCGAACACGCGGTTGTCGGCGATCAGCACATCGCGGGAGGAGACGTAAACGGAGATGGCGTTGGCATGGGTGGCGTTGTTGTCGCGGATCTCGTTGCCGATGATCTGCCCGTGGCGGGCGTTCATCAGCCAGATGCCCACGTACCCGGTGCGGCGGATGCGGTTGTTGCGCACGACGAGGCGCTCGCCCGGATTGATCGTGATGCCGCCGATGCGGGTGTTGTCATGGATGTGGTTGCCCTCGATCAGCACGTCGCGCACGTCGCTCATGTCGATCGACGAGCCGCCGCCGGCCCGCCCGACGCTGCCGGAGGTCGCCAGCGTCAGCTCGTTGTCGCGAACCGTGATGAACGCCGCGTTGCGGGCGTACACCGCCGCGCCGCGCTGGCCGAGCATGCGAAAGCCCTGAATGGTCACGTGGTCACTGTCGAGCAGGGTGACGGCCCGGTTGCGCCGCGAGACCATGATGCCGTCAAGGTTCCCGGCGTCCCGGGGCCAGACGTAGATCCGCGTGCGTGGCCCATCCCGCCGCACCGCGTACTGGCCGGGGCCGGTGATCAGGCGGGGGTGGTTGAGCATGGCAAAGCCGGCGGGGTTGCGTCGCTCACCCTGCCAGTGCAGCGTCCCGGTGTCGGGGTCGTAGCCGGCAACGTTGGAGAAGTAGGTGGAGTTGCCGTGCAGGTCGTACACGCCGACGATGGCCTGGTCCCAGGCATCGGGCGCGTCGTGTGTGAAGAACCCGGGATCGCGTACGTGCGTGGCGTGGCGCCGATCCTCGGGAATCTCGCGGTAGTCGCTGCGCAGGTCCTGGTAGAAGGGGTCGCGTGGCTCGGGTGACATGGCCAGCGAGAGCCGGCGCTCGTCCTGGTGCAGGTTGGCGGCGAGCGGGCCGACCTCACCGTCGATCTGCGTGACCCAGAGCCGGGCCCAGTGCTCGTTGCCGGCGACCTCGTCCGCCGCCTCGACGCGGCGCCAGTCGCCCGTCGCGTCGCTGCCGGCGAAAATCGCCGCGCCCTGGCCCAACGTCCCGCGCGTGTTTCCATCGAGGACGATGGGCCGACCCGGCTCGCCCGCCCGGTCGCGCAGCTCGATCTGCCCGCGGTATCGCACGCCGCCCTTGAAAATCACGGTGTCGCCGACTTTCACGACCGCCTCGGAGGGGTAGACGCCGGTTTCAAGCATGTTGACCACCAGCATCCATGGCGCGGGGCGAGCCTCCGGGACGTCGGTCGCGCAGACATTCGAGTCGGCGTCGAGACCCTGTTCTGCGGCGGGGGGAAGGATCGCGTCGAGCACCTGGCGAAAGTATCCGGCGTTGGTGGCGATCATCGCGCCGCGGCCGCGCAGCCAGTCGATGGTCTCAAGTACGCCCGGGATCAACTCCGCGCGATCGACGGCGGCCTCGACCTGGATCTCGTGAAACTGCTCGTAGAGTCGGTCACCGTCGGCGGCGCCGGGAGCGGAGTCGTGCTGCTCGCGCCACGCGCGGCTGATTTCGGGCGTTTCGAGCAG
>SKPT01000486.1 GCA_007119405.1 Phycisphaeraceae bacterium | reverse complement strand
CGTGGCACACCGGCTGTCGACGCTGAGGCGGGCGAACCAGGTGATCGTGCTCGACCAGGGGCGCATCGTCGAGCGCGGCACGCACGAGCAGCTCATGAACCGCCGCGGGCACTACCGCCGGGCGGCGGGGCTGCAACTGGCGGACGAGGAGAGCCGGCGGCTGCTGGGGATCGAGGAGGCGGTATGAGGGTGGATCCAGCAAGCCGGCCGCTTCCGACCCCTCCCCCTGCGGGGGAGGCTGGGTGGGGGTGGGCCCGGGCGACGTGGACGCCCGGTTGTTTCGTTGACGCAAGCCGGCAGGGGACACCCTCCCCCTGCCCCTCCCGGAGGGAGGGGGGTCGGAAGACGCCCGCGGCAAGCCGCGGCGGATCGCGAGGTGAGCTGGCATGAGCCAGGCGGCGACAAAGCCTGACGGCCGACCCGTGCGGCTGACGCACGTGGACCTGGACTCGGACCGCGAGCCGCGGCGCCGGCCGCTGTCGATGGGCATCATCATCCGGCTGCTGAAGCAGACCCGGCCGTACGCCGCCAAGCGCAACGGGCTGCTGACGCTGGTGTTCATCCGCTCGATCCAGCTTCCGGCGCTGGCGGCGATGGTGGCGATGATCATCAACGGGCCGATCACCGACCGCGACTGGCCGGGCATCGTCTTCTGGTCGCTGGGGTTCCTGGCGTTCGCGGCGGTGACGGAGATCATGGCCCACTTCCGCCAGCGCTGGGCGCTGGAGCTGGGCGAGGACGTGGTGTTCGACCTGCGCCAGCAGATGTTCGAGCATCTGCAGCGGCTGTCGATGCGCTTCTACGACCGCACCAAGCTCGGGCGCATCATCTCGCGCTTCGTCTCCGATGCCGAGGCGCTGCGCGTCGGCGTGCAGGAGGTGCTGTTCGTGACCGTCGTGCAGGTGGGGCAGATGACGGTGGCGGCGGCGATCATGCTCTACGCCGACGCGATCCTGTTCGGGTTCCTGCTGGCGATGGCGCCGGTGCTGTGGGTGATCAACCGCTACTTCCGCGTGCGCATCTCGATGGCGCGGCGGGACATCCAGGAGTCGATGAGCCGGGTCACCGCGACGCTGGCCGAGTCGGTCAGCGGCATCAAGGTCACGCAGGGGTTCGTGCGGCAGGATCTGAACGCGGCGATGTTCCGCGACCTGGCCGAAGACCATCACGAGCACAACATGCGGGCGGCGCGGCTGAGCGGGGTGTTCCTGCCGCTGCTGGAGCTCAACAGCCAGTTCTTCATCTCGATCCTGCTGGTGATCGGCGGGTACCAGGTGGTCTATGGCAGTCTCGGGCCGGACTGGCTCGGGGCGCCGGACGCCGAGGCCCAGGCCAAGGCGGTGGTGCTGTTTTTCCTGATGGCGCCGCAGTTCTTCGGGCCGATCGCGCAGATCGGGCGGATGTACGACCAGTCGATGCGGGCGATGGCGGGCGCTGAGCGCGTCTTCCGCCTGCTGGACTATGAGCCGGAGCAGCTCGACCCGCCGGACGCGATCGACCTGCCCCCGATCCAGGGCCAGGTCGCGTTCCGCGACGTGGGCTTCGCCTACGAGCCGGGCACGCCGGTGCTCGAGGACATCAACTTCACCGCCGAGCCGGGCGAGGTGATCGCCCTGGTCGGGCACACGGGCTCGGGCAAGACGACGATCATCAACCTCATCAGCAAGTTCTACGTGCCCACGGAGGGGTGGATCTTCATCGACGGCCACGAGATCAAGAAGATCAAGAGCGACTCGCTGGCCAGGCAGCTCGGCATCGTGCTGCAGGAGAACTTCCTGTTCACGGGCACGGTGATGGACAACATCCGCTTCGGCAAGGTCGGCGCCACCGACGAGGAGGTGATCGAGGCGGCGCGGAAGCTGGACTGCCTGGACCTGTTCGAGTCGATGCCCGACGGGTTCTACACGGAGGTGGGCGAGCGGGGCAGCCACCTGTCGCTGGGCCAGCGGCAACTGGTCTGCTTCTGCCGGGCGATGCTGGCGGATCCGCGGATCCTGATCCTGGACGAGGCGACGTCGGCGGTGGACACCATGACCGAGGCGCGGATCCAGAAGGCGCTGAAGGTGCTGCTGGCCGGGCGCACGAGCTTCGTGGTGGCGCACCGGCTGTCGACGATCCGCCACGCGGACATGGTGCTGGTGCTGGACCACGGCCGGATCATCGAGCGCGGCACGCACGCGGAGCTGCTGACGACCGGCGGCGTCTACGCCAACCTCTACCGCCAGTTCATCCACGCCAGCGAAGCGTGAGCGGGCCGGGTGCCCGGGCCGGCTTGTCCGCGATGCGGCGGGCCGTGCGATAGGGCGTCTTCCGTCCAATCGTCGCGGGTGCCACTGACAAGGCCGTCCTCGGCCTTGTCAGTGCCGGCTGGCGTGACGGGTTCGTGACGCCGATCCGCACTGACAAGCTCCGCGGACTCCGCTTGTCGGTGGCACCCGATCCGCGACGAATGGATTGAAGGCGCGCTGGACGACAGATGCACGGCTTGCCCTGCGGGTCAAGCCGTGGCACGCAACGCCCATGACTGATCGGTGATCCGTATCACCCAGCCTTTCGCGTTCTGCATTGAGAAACCCGCTCACCCGCGCCGCGCCGTCTCGTCGAGCTTGAGCACCACGAGCGTCGTGTCGTCGATGCTGCGGCGGCGGCCCGCGAACCGGCGCGCCGACTGGAGCACGTGCTGGAGGATTTCGTTGGCCGAGCCTTCGGCCGCTTCGCGCAGCGCCTGCTCGACACGGCCGCGCCCGAAGCGCTCGTTCTCCTCGTTGAAGCAGTCGACCAGCCCGTCGCTCAGCAGCAGCACCACGTCGCCGGCGCGCAGCTCCAGCAGCCCCTTGTCGTAGACCTGCCCCGGGTCCACGCCCACGAGCATCCCGCCCGCGGCCAGCGGCTGGACGCGCCCGTCGCGATAGAGCAGGCCCGGCTCGTGGCCGGCGTTGCAGTACGTCAGCCGCCGCGACCGCGGATCGAACACGCCGTACCAGATCGTGGCGAACTCGTTGTCCGACGTGTCCCGGCACATCGCCACGTTCACGCGCGCGATGATTTCGTCCAGGTCGTACAGGTCCTGGGCATAGGCCCGCAGGCTCGCCCGCGCGCTGGCCATGAGCAGGCTGGCGGCGACGCCCTTGCCCACGACGTCGCCGATGGCGATGCCCAGGTGGCCGTCGAGATTGATGAAGTCGTAGAAGTCGCCGCCCAACTCCAGGCTCGGCACGTAGCGGGCCGCGACGGTCAGCGGCGGCACGTGCGGCATCGCGGCCGGCAGCATCCGCCGCTGCACGTCCGCGGCCAGGTGCAGTTGTCGCATGATGCGCTCGTTGTCCTGCCGCGCCGCCGTCAGCCGCGCGTTCTCGATCACCGAGCCGAGCAGTTGCGCCATGGCGCGCACCAGGTTGATCTCGAACTCGGTGAACCGCCGCTCGTAGCCTGTGAAAAGCTGCAGCACCCCGATCGGCTTGCCCTGGTGGATCATGCCCGTGCAGAGCATGGAGACCAGGCCCTCCTCGGCGGCGTCCTCCGGGTACACCACGCGCTCGTCGCCGGCCATGTCCGCGACGTAAGGCACCTTCCCGGCCAGCGCCTCGCGGAACAGCACGCTGTCCTCGAGCCGGATCGCCCCCTTCTCGATGTAGCCCGGCGAGAGGTTGTGCACCGCGCGCGGCACCAGCTCGTTGTTGCGCTGCTCGTCGAGCAGGCGAATGGACGCGGCCTTGACCTTCATCACCTCCGCGACCGATCGCGCCGCGGTGTCCAGCACCTGCGCGACGTCACGCCGCGCCGACAGCAGCGTGCTGACGCGGTAGAGCGCCGACAGCTCCTCGATCCGCTGCCGGGCGTGGTACTGCTCGTAGCACAGCCGGGCGATCGCGTTGGCCAGCAGGTAGAGGAACTGGATGCTCGCCGCCCGTCCCGGCGCGAAGTGCGCCGCGGCCGCGTCCGTCACCGCCGCGATCTGCGCCTCGTCCACGCCGAGCTGCCGCGCCGCCTCGGCGAAGCGATCCCGCGTCGCCGGCGTGTCGCACTCGACCGCCTCGCGCTCGATCGAGATCGACCCGAGCACCTGCCCCTCGACCACGATCGGCGCGCTGAACCGCTCGCCGTCGCGCTCGGCGGTGATCAACTGCTCCAGCCACAGCTCCGACTGCGTCAGATCCACCACGTCCGTCGGGGCCGTGACCTGCCTGCCCGCGGCGTCGCGGATCGTCGTGCACAGCCGCGTCACCGCCGTGAACCGATCCTGGATCTCCTGCAACGCCCCGACGTCGAGAAAGTCCGTCAACGACAACGGCGGCGCCGTCGGCGTCCCGGCCACGTCGTCGGCGACCGGCTCGTTCAACCCCGGGACATCAATGGCGGGATGTGCTTCCATGAAAAATTGCCGATCGTCGACTTTCCATTGCCGATGACGATTTCCTGACCGCCGACGCGATCATATCAACCGGCAACCGAAAATCGACAACCGCCAACGCCTCCACCGCCTACCGGCGCTCCAGTTCGACGGTCTGCCGCCCCTCGAGCATCGCCGCGAGTCGCTCGCGCGCGCTGCCGCGCGACTTGCCATTGCTCCGCCCGTTCGCCTCGCCGTCACCGTTGGCGGCGTGCCCGTTGCCGTTGCTCACCGCCGCCGCCTCGACGGGCGCATCCTCCTCGGCCTCCACCGCCTCGCGCGCGATCTGCCCGTCGCGGCCCACCTGGTCGATCCGCACCGACACGCGCTTGCTCACCCCGCGCTCCTGCATCGTGATCCCATAGAGCAGATCGCACACCTGCATCGTCATCTTGTGGTGCGTGATGATGATGAAGTGGGACCGATCCAGGAACTCATGGATCACCTCCGTGAACCGGCCCACGTTCGCCTCGTCCAGCGCCGCGTCCACCTCGTCCAACAGCGCATAGGGTGACGGCCGCGTCTTGAAGATCGCCATCAGCAGCGCCACCGCCGTCATCGTCTTCTCGCCGCCCGAGAGCTGGCTGATCGAGCAAGGCTCCTTGCCCGGCGGCTTGGCGCGGATCTCGATCCCCGACTCCAGAACGTCGACATTGCCTGCCTCGTCCGGCTGCAGGAACAGGTCGGCACGCCCGCCGCCGAAGAGCTTGCGGAACAAGCCCTGCTGCCCGGCGAAGTGCTCGCGGATCTGCTCGAATGTTGTCTCGAAGCGCTGCCGCGAGTCATCGTTGATCTGCTTGATCAAGTTCTCCAGCCGCTGCCGCGCCTCGTCGATGTCGCGCACCTGCTCGGCCAGGTCGTCGTGTCGGCCCTCGAGCTCGTCCTGCTCCTGGATCGCCTCCATGTTCACGTTGCCCAGCCGCGCGATCCTGCCGCGCAGCTCCTTCATCTCCGCTTCGACCGCCTGCCAGTCGATGTCGAACGGGTCGGCGTCCTCCTCCGCCGCGCCATCGCCCTCTTGCGCGGCCGCCTCCTCTTCCGGGTTGCCACTGGCGGCTGGCCCATTACCTTCATGGGTGCCACTGGCGGCTGGCCCGCCAGTGCCCAGGCCGTCCACCTCCCCATGCCCGTCGCCGTTCGACTCCGGGGTGCCACTGACAAGGCCGTCCGCGGCCTTGTCAGTGCGCTGCCTTCGCTGCACCGCCTCGCGGTACGCCGCCTCGAGATCCACCTCCAACTGCTCGCTCGCGCGCTGCCGGACGCCCTCGACCTTCACCTCCACCTCGCGCCGCTGCACCTGGAGCTCATGCACGTGCCGCTCCGCCGACTCCACCGCCTCGCGCTGCGCCTGCGACGCCTCGCGCAGCGACCGCATGCGCTCGTCCGCCTCCGCCAGCTTGCGCTGCGCCAGCTCGCAGTGCGTGACCAGCTCCTGCACCTTCCCCTGCGCCTGCTCCGCCTCGTCGCGCGCCTCGGCCTGGTCGTTCTCCAGCTCCGCGATGCGCTGCCGGGCGCTGGCGAGCTGATCCTCGATCGCCTTGTGCTGCCGGCCCACGTCCGCCGACGCCAGCTCGCTCTGGCGTAGCTGCCGCTGCACCGACGACAATTGCTCCGCCGCCTTGCCCGCCTCGACGCGCACGGCCGTGACCGCCTCGCCCGCCTGCTCGACGCGCTCGGTCAGCGCCTCGATCTCGCCCGCCAGCGCGTCGACGCGCTGCTGTCGGCTGGCCTGGTCACGCTCCACCTGCTCCGCCGCCTCGCGCCGATCGCTGCGCTGCTCGTGCGTCTGGCGCAACTGCTTGTGAACCTGCTCCACCTCCTGGGCAATGACCGGCTGCTCGCGCTCGAGCGACGCGATCTGCCCGTCGAGGCTCTCGATCCGGCTGGTCATCTCCACGCGGACGGCGTTGGCCTCGTAGATCGACTGCCGCAGCTCGTTCGCCACGCGTTCGACGTGGGCCGCGTGGTCCGACAGCTCGCTCAAGCGCGTCTGCCGATCCTCGATGCGCCCATCGACCTGCGCCAGTTGCTCGCGCAGCGACGCCAGCTCGCTGCGACGCGAGATGAGCCCGCCCGCCGCCTGCCCGCTGGGCCCGGCGAACACGCGGCCGTCGGCGTCCAGCAGCTCACCCGCGGCCGTCACGAATCGCCAGCCCGCGCCCAGCGTCGCACGCAGCATCAGCGCCCGATCGAGGTCCTCGACCTTCAACGTCCGTCCCAGCGTCCGCGCGATCACCGGCTCGAGCCAGGCCGGATACCGCACCAGCGCGCTGATCGGCGCTAGACCATACGCCGGCGCATCGTGCCCCGGCGCATCGCGTGCCGCCTCGTCCAGCGCCAGAAAGCTCACCCGCCCGCCCAGGGACTCGATCGCCTCGCGCCCGCCGTTGCTCGAGCAGATGTCCACCAGCCGATCGACGACCAGCGCCTGCTGATAGTCGCCCAGCGCCGCCTCGACGAGCGCTGCATGCTCGACGTCCGCCTCGATCAGCTCCGCGAGCAACCCGCGCACGAAGCGGAACGTCGATTCACCATTGCCTCCCGCGCGCGCCAGCACCGCCTTGACCGGGTCGCTCAGGCCCTCCTGCCGATCCTGCATCTCCTGCAACAGTGCCCGCCGCGACTCCAGCCCCGACCGCTGCTCTTTCGCCCGGGCCAGCTCGTCCGCCACCGCGCGCTGCTGCGCGTCGTAGCTGCTGGCCAGCTCGGCCTGCTTGGCGAGCTGCGCCTGCTCGGCCTCGATCAGCTCGCGCGCCTCGTCCAGCTTGGCCTGCGCCTGGTCGCGCGCCGTCAGCAGCTTCTCGAGCTGCTCCGCGACCTCCTGCTGCCGGTTCTGAAGCTTGTCGCGCGTCGCCTGCAGGTTCGTCTCGAACGTGTCGAGGCTGGTGATTTCGTTGTGCAGTTGCGACGCCCGGCGCATCAGGTTGGTCACGCCGGCCTTCTCATCGTCCAGCTCGGAGCGCTTCTCATTGAGCTGATGCTGCAAGCGGCGATGCTCCTGCTGCGCCGCCTGCAGCCGGGCCTCGCTGTCCTTGACCCGCGCCTCCAGCCGCTCAAGCTCGGCCGCGTGCTCCGCCTGCTCCTTCTCCAGTTGATCGCGTCGCGCCGCCAGCTCCTGAAGCCGCTTGACGTCGCGTTCGATGTGCTTGTTCGCCTCGGCCAGCGACGACGCGGCGAACCGCTCGCGCTGCGCCGCCTGCTGCTGGCGCGACTGCTCGGCCATGCGCTGGGCATCGAGCTCCTGCTGGCGCTTGACCACCTGCCCGCGCTCGATCTCCGCCTCGCTCGCCGCCTGCTCGTGCCGGGCGAGCTCGCGCTGCGCCCGCGCGCGGTCGGCCTCGGCCTGCTCCAGGGCCTCGGCGACCTCGCCCAGCCGCTCGTTGAGCTTGTGATACTCCGCCAGCGCGTATTGCAGTTGAAGCTCGCGCAGCCGGGCCGTGTGCTCCTGGTAGGACCGCGCCCGCGCCGCCTGCATCTTCACGCTGCGCAGCCGACGCTGGGTGTCCTCCAGCCGCTGACGCACCAGCGCCAGGTTCTGCTCCGTGCGGTCGAGCTTGCGGATGGCTTCTTTCTTGCGGGCCTTGAACCGGCTGATCCCCGCCGCCTCCTCAAAGATCTGCCGCCGATCCTGCGCGTTGGATTGCAGCAGCACGTCGACCCGCCCCTGCTCGATCACCGAGTAGGCGTCGGTGCCCACGCCGGTGTCCATGAACAGCTCCCTGATGTCGCGCAGCCGCGCCCGCTTGCCGTTGATCAGGTACTCGCTCGTGCCGTCACGGTAGAGCTGGCGCGTCACGGCGACCTCGTCGAGCTCCACGGCCAGGCTGCGCTCGCCCTGCTCGTCGGCGCGGTTGTCGAACGTCAGCGTCACGCTGGCCATGCCCGAGGGCTTGCGCGTGGCCGAGCCGTTGAAGATGACGTCCATCATCGCCCCGCCGCGCAGGCTCTTGGCGGACTGCTCGCCGAGCACCCACTTGATCGCGTCGACGACGTTGGACTTGCCGCAGCCGTTGGGCCCGACGATGCCCGTGATGGGGGCGTCGAAGCGGATCTCCGTCTTGTCCGCGAAGGACTTGAAGCCTGCAAGGGTAAGCTTGGCCAAACGCATGCGCGTGGGCACCTCCATGTCGGACAGGCAAGCCCCGGTGCCGCCCACGCCGCACCGGGCCCGCCCCCGGGTTTATCGGCCGTTGCACGCCCCAGCGTCCAAATCGGCCCAAGCCAGCGATTCTACCGCGCCAACCCCGCGACATGAACCCCATTCATCCGACCGGAACCCCGTTCAACCCCGCGCCCGCCTGCAAAGCCGAGCCCCCCCTCACTCCTGGCGCTGCACCGGCTCCCCGCCGGGCACCGTCGGAAGCTCATCGACCTCCCGCCGCATCTCCACGTCGCCGCGCGGCGACGGGTCCACCTCGCCCAGCCCTTCACGCTGCACCCCGCCGCGGGACCGCGGCCCCACCGCCGGGCTCAGCCGGCTCGGCCGCTGCACGCCACCGTCAGCCGGCGGCTGGTTCAGAAGCGGCGGATCGTCCAGATCCGGCAACTCGTAGCCGGGCTCCTCCAGCGGATCATCCCACACCTCGCCCTCGGCCAGCTCCGGCCGGCCGTAGCCCGGCTGCGTCATCGCCTCGGCCACCGCCTGCGCCAACGGCGAGCGCCGCAACTCAAGATCCGCCTCGATCACGCCACGCTCGACCAGGTGCGACAACACCTCCACCACCTCCGCGTAGCTCAGGTTCAGACCCTCCATCGGCAGATCGGCCGACGGCTCATGCGCCAGCGCAAACGCCAACGCCGCCACGCTCGCGTCCACCTTGTGCCGCTCGCCCTCGATGGCGCGACGCCGCTGGTAGTACAACTCCACGTACCCCGGCTCCTCGTTGGCCCGCAGCACCAGCCGATTGTCCCACAGGCTCGCGAACATCGGGTTGCGCAAGCTCAGCTCAGGCCCGAAGATCACCACCCGCGGCAACTGCTGCGGCGTCACGTAGATCATCGGCCGCTCCGCCTCGACCCGGTCGATCACGAACTTCGTCCGCGTCCGGTTGCCGACCACGAAGCGGTCGATCCGGTCCCGGTCACCCTGCCGCGCCAGCGTCTCGTACGCCGCGATGCGCACCGCCGGCTCGTCGTCGTCCACCAGGCGCCCCAGCGCCTGCCCGCCCCGCAGGCTCCGCGGCAGGTACACCAGCACCTCGGCCACCCGCTGCCGCACCGCCGCGTCCGCGTGCTCCGACAGCTCCAGCAGCCCTTCGCTCGCCCGCTCGTCCTCCAGCCGCGCCCCGGCCTCCAGCGCCGCCAGATGCACCTCCAACTCCTCGTGCTCGTAGTATTCCCGCACCACCGGCCGCACCGTCCGCCCCAGCGAGTGCCACGCCAGGATCACCGACCGCGCCTGCTCGATGTCCGTTTCCAGCACACGCCCCAGCCGCCGCGCCTGCGTCTGCTCGTAGCCCACCGGCCCGCCGATGTACGTGTGCGAGATCAACGCCATCAGGTCCTCCGGCCGATCCTGATACCGCCGCGGAATCTGAAGCTCGATCGTCGTCGCGTTGACCGCGTTGGCCGTGTGACCACGCTCGCCCGGCTCCGTGGGGAAGCGCTCGTTGATCCGGTCGGCGATCGCGCGCGCTCGCGGGTAGGCCGGCTGGTTCAGCACCAGCTCCAGCGACCGCGCCCGCGTCGCCCGCCCGCCGTTGACCACCACCGCCTGCATCAGGTGATCGTCCTCGTCGATCTCCAGCGCCTCCAGCTCCTGCGACACGCTGTCGTAGGGCTCGAGGTAGATCGGCCCCGACGCGTCCGCCCGCGGGTGCGTAAAGCCGAGCTCCGGAGCCGTGCCCCCCACGCTCAAATCCGTCGTCCACAGCACGCCGCCGGCCAGGCTCGTCGTCTGCGTGCCCGGCAGCGCCGAGACCAGCACGTCGAAGCGCGTCCCCGCCGCCGCGCCCGGCGGCACGAACCCCTGCACCGCCACCAGCGCCGTGTCCCGGCTGCGCAACAGACGCTCCGGGCTCATCTGCGCAAAGGCCTGGTACTGCTCCGGCAGATCACGCGCCATCTGGCTCGAGCCCACCCCCATCTGCCGCGCATGATTCAGCAGCCGCTCGCGCAGCTCCATCGGCAGCTCCGCCGAGCCCGTCCCGTCCAGGCCGATCACCACCCCGTAGCCCTCGACAAGCAACGGCTCATAGTTGCGCACCCCCGCCATCGAGCCGATCGTCCCGCGCAGATAGCCCGGCCCCGACCAGGTCGGCGCCGGCGGGGCGTTGGGCGTCGAGTCCACACGCTGACCGCACCCGCCCATCACGGCCGCCGTCGTCGCCAACGACGCCCACATCAGCGCAACGATCGACACTGCCACGACACCACCGCGCGCGCGGCCAAAACGGCTCTGCATGGGAAAGCTCTTCATGATTGCGGTCGCCTCGGTCCAGGCTCAACGCCACGCCCTGCCCCGGCCGGGCGGGCACGCCAACGGCAAGGCGGCCATTGTCGCCCCCGCCCCAGCCACGGTCAAGTCCCTGCACCACCGGGCGCTTAAGGCAGACCGCAGGCGCCGCAGCCGATGAGCCCTGCCGACCCCCTTTTGACTTTGACGCCGGTCCCGCGCAACCCCTGCCACCGCGGACCCCTCACGCCGCCACGGACGCCGGCCGGCTCACCTGGGCCCGCCGGTACAGCCGGCGCGTCG
>SKPT01000403.1 GCA_007119405.1 Phycisphaeraceae bacterium | reverse complement strand
CCGACTGGATCCAGGTCGAGCCGGCCTCGACGAAGCGGCGGCCGTCGAAGCCCGGGTACCACTGGTTGTTGCCCTGGGCGTGCAGGACCATGGCCTGGTGGATGGTGCGCACCTGGCTGGCGGACTGCGTGCGCCGGGCGGCGGTGCGTGCGGCCGCGAGCGCCGGCAGCAGCACGGCCATGAGCGCGGCGATGATGCCGATCGCCACGAGCAACTCGATGAGGGTGAAGCCGGTGGGGCGTAGTGCCATGATGACGGGATCGTTGTCGCGGGCGCCTCCCCATACCAGTGTGCGCCGGTGGCGGCCGGTGGGTCAAGGGTGTTTTGCGCCGGCAGTGGGATTCCTGGAAGGCACCGGCTGATGGTGATGCAAGGTGGGAGCGAGCGCTGCGACGGGGCGGGGAGTACGGCGGATGTTTGCCCACGTGTGCGCCGCCCTCTGTTTGTCCGTCTCGGTGACGACTTCGTCCCGGAGCCGGGCGTGTTGGCGTGGTACCGCCTGCCGGGTGCTCAGTCGCAGCATGTCACGATGAGCCGGCCGCAGTACTGGCAGAACCACTTCTGCTTCTTCTCGACGCCGGGGCCGCCGCAGGCGAGGCAGCGGGGCCGCTCGTCCTGTGCGTCGTCGGAGCATTGAGCTTCAGTCGGTTGCGGGTGTTGTCTGTCGGTGTCGTGGTTCATCGTGATGTAGGGTGGCAGGGATAAGCCTGACAGCGATGTCGTCTAAAGCGCGTTTTGCCCGCCACGCGGATTGAATCCGGCGGACATCATGTCCGTCGTATCATCGTTTGGAAAGCGTACTTTCGGCGACATTGGTGTCATCACTTGATCGCCACTCAACCGGTAGTCAGGGCAACAACTACTCGCGGCGAGGCTGCCAGTGGCGCGCCAGCTCCTCGGCCCGCCGGACATCCTCCGCGGGCATCCACCCGGCGAGCTGACTGCGAAGCTCGCTCATGGAGGAATCCTCCGCCTCCGCGATCGTCGACCACTTGTAGGCCGCGACACGGTCCATCGCTGTCCCCTCCCCCAGGGCACAGCATGCAGCCAGTCTAACCTGAGCCTCCACCACCCCCTGTTCCGCTGCCCGCTGGTACCAGCGGGCGGCCTCCGCCTTGTCCCGTGCCACACTCTGCCCATGGCCCAGGAGACAGCCGAGGCGATACTGCGCGTCGGCGTGGCCCTGCTCGGCGGCCGCGCGGAACCAGCGCGCCGCCGACCGCTCGTTCCGCTTGGTTCCGATGCCCTCGTGACGGGCAACGCCCAAGCGGTACTGGGCCACGGCGTGGCCCTGCTCAGCGGCCCGGCGGAACCACTTGACGGCGCGCTTCTCGTCCCGCGGCACCCACTCCGCCGCGGCGTAAAGCATGCCCAGGAGCATCTGGGCATCGGCGACGTCCCCCTCCGCCGCGATGGTCAGCCATCGGACACCCTCGGCCGCATTCTGCTCGACGCCCGTGCCGCTGAGGTAGCCGGCGCCGAGGCATGCCGCGGCCGCGGCCTCACCACCCTCGGCGGCACGGCGATAAAGTTCGGCGGCGCGACCATCATCCTGCTCCACGCCCTGGCCGGCGGCGTACATGTGGGCCAGCTGGACTTGCGCCCGCGCGTGGCCCTGCTCGGCCGCACCGTCGAACCAGCGGACGGCTTCCGCCTCGTCCTGCGGCAGGAGGATAGCCCCCAGGATGGCCTGGGCATCGGCCTCGCCCGCCTCGGCGGCGCAGCGGTACCAGCGCAGCGCCTCGGCCTCGTCCTGCGCCACGCCGTATCCCTGCTCGTAGAACCCACCGAGCATGAGCGCCGCCCCGGCGTGCCCGGCCTCCGCGGCGCGGCGGTACCACGTGGCCGCTTCGGCCGGGTCATCCGGCACGCCATCGCCGGTGGCGTAGCACTGGGCAAGCTCGAACTGGGCATCGGGCTCGCCTGCCTCGGCCTTGTGCATCAAGCTTTCCATGAGCATCGGCATGATGGGCCTCCTGTTGCCGTACATGGTATTGGTCGATGGTTGCGTGATTCAAGCGATCGCATGTTGAGTCTGGCCGCGCGGAATGAGGCAGGCAGACAGGAATGTTCTCGAAAATGCTCTTGAGACGTCATGCATGTTGCACCGGACATGATGTCCGGCGAATCGGCGCATCCATGAAGATGTATTTTCACCGACAGCGATGTCACCCGTTGAGCATCACCGTGCACGTGCCGGCGGCATGGGCGTCAATGTCGCTCAACGATGCAGTCCGGAACAAGTTGCCGGGCCGCGGGCCGGCCGACGGTGCTTGAACGCACGCTCGGTCCTGTGCGCTCGTCAGCAGGTTCAGCAGGCGCGGATGACCGTTGTCCCGACAGCGCTTCGAGAACGAATCCTGCTTCGGTAAAATCCAGGCATGACGACCAAGGTTGCCATTACGATCCTCATCGCCTCGATGTTGCTCGCCGCCCTCGCCGTCGCCGGCGTGATGGTCGGGCTCGTGGGCTTCTTCGGCCTCGGCGGCGTGGCCCTGGCGATCGCCGGCGCCGGCGTCGTGGCGGTGAACGTGTTCGCCTGACGCCAGACGCGTGCCACATCGGTGGCCACGCTCTTCAACGGCGGGGAAGCATCTGTGACTCGTTCGCTTGCGCCGGGGCATCCTCGCCTCGTCCGCGCGTCGAGTGTACGTGGCCCTGTGACGTGCACGGTGCAGGTGGGGTTTGAAGCGGTCGTGAAGCGCCACACACGGCGCGTCAGGGCGATCGCGGCAGGCTCTCCAGGTCCTCCTGGAGCTGCTCGGCCGTCAGCGGGCGGTAGTCTTTGCCCAGCAGTTTGCGGAGCATGCGCAGGGCGCTGTCGCGGCTCTGGCCGGTATTCTGCTCGTGGCGGTGCCAGAAGCCGTCCCACCAGTCGGGGGGCTCAACTTTGGGGCCGTCGTGCTCGGTGGGTCGGCCGGTGTCGCCCTCGACGACGAGGCTGCCCACGTACTCGGCGT
>SKPT01000058.1 GCA_007119405.1 Phycisphaeraceae bacterium | reverse complement strand
CCACCACGCCCGAGCCCCACGCCGGACGCACCAGCGCCGCCCGGCCGCTCGCCCGCGCCGTGCTCCTCCTCGCCCTCGTCGGCGGCTGGCTGCCCATGACCGCCCTCTGGCTGGGCCCGGCCGACCCGCTTATCGTCGGGCTCTGGGTCACCGGCGCCGCCATCCTCGCCGCCCACATCGCCGGGCCCCTGTTCCTGCTGAGCTGGTTCCACCACCTGGCCCGGCGGGCGTGGGCGGACAAGCTCGCCGCCGACACCTGGAAGCTGGGCTGGGTCGTGGTCACCTGGTGGGTGCTCATGGGCATCGGGCTGCTGCTGGCCGCGGCCATGGCCGCCGCCCGCGAGACCCCGGAGGAGGTTGAGCGCGGCCTGCTGGCCAACTGCGTCGCCCTGCCGCCGCTCGTCGGGCTGGTCATCCTCACGGTGATCGTCGTCGGCTGGTCGCTGCTGCTGCTGTGGCAGTACCGCGAGCTGCTGCTCGCCGCCGCGATCGAAGGCGAGCAGCGCCGGGGGTGAGCATCGCCCCGGCCCCGAGACAGTGGCCAGAGGGCGGGAATCGATCGTGATTCGTGCTGGTGGCGCAGCGTCTGCCGCGGTATCTTCATACGGAGGCACAGGCACCGCCCTTGTCGCCTGGGGCCGGGAGGCTCACATGTTCGAACGCTTCACCGATCGGGCACGCAGGGTGATGGCCCTGGCGAACCAGGAAGCCCTGCGCCTGCACCACGACTACATCGGCACCGAACACATCCTGCTGGGGCTGGTCAAGGACGATCTCGGCCTCGGTGCGGCCGCGCTGACGAGCATGGACGTCACCGCGGCCGCCGTCGAGCATGAAATCGAGAACCGCATCAGGCCCGGACCGGACCCCACCTCGCGAGAAAAGCTGCCGCAGACGCCACCGGCGAAGAAGGTCATCGAGTACGCCATCGAGGAGGCGCGAAGCCTGCGGCACAAGTTTGTGGGTACGGAACACCTCCTGTTGGCATTGCTGCGCGACCCGGAGACTGTCGCGGGGCAGGCCCTGGCGAGCCTGGGCGTTGATCAGAACCGTGCCCGCGAGGTGGTCATGGCCCTGCTGACCGAGTCAGACGAACGAACCGAGCGGCCGGCGCCCGAATCGGCCGAGGCGGCACTTGACACAGGTCGGGCATCGTTCGCAAAATGTTCGGTATGCCCGATGAGGCTCATGAGTATCGTGACGCGCTGGTTCACCCGCCGGGCAAGGGGCGCGGGGCGGGGTTGAACCCGGGCAACCGGTTCGAGCGCGTGCGGTTGCATGTGCTCGGCGAGCATCTGGATGAGCGGGCGCGGGAGGAGGTCGGGGACGCATGCACCACGTTGCCGCGTGATGCTAATCGTGGGGACGGTCGGGGTGATTCCGGGGGTGTAAGGACGCAGGTGATCGCCAACGCGTCGCGCAGCATCGTCAACTACGTTGACCCCGAAAAGTCGCCGGACATTCCGTATCGCTGGTCGCTCAACCCCTATCGCGGCTGCGAGCATGGATGCAGCTATTTGTGGATCTGCACCGGTGAGCGTGGATCATGGCCCTTACCTGCGGAATGGCCACCGTTGGCGCGTTCCGAGGTAACGGCCGCACTCCGGACAGGAAGTGGATATCGAGCCACGCAGGTCATAGCCGCATTTGGGACACGGGTACGCGGTTTGCCTCGCGGCGCGCCCCGCTGGGAACGTAAGCCAGACGCCGATGGCAAATTGGATCAAGCCGCCGGTTCCGACATAAACATGGATGATGCTTGCACGGTGTTGATAAACCTCCCAAAGGCAGTAGCCGGAGAACACCAGGCCCACCACAATCCAGAACACGCCGAACAGGATTTCTAACCTTCGCTGCACACGCAGAGTCTACCACTGATGCAATTGCCAACCATAAGAGGTCGTAGCACGCCGCTGAATCCCGGAAACCGGTTTGAGAGCGACGAAACCGTCGCCGAGTTCGACGACTTCGAGCGCGACGGCCACCCCCTGCTCGAGCCCGGCCGAAAGCTCAAGACGGCCGTGCTCAAGGACCATTCGCGGACGATCATCAACCACGTCGACCCGGCCAAATCACCCGACATCCCCTACCGCTGGTCGCTCAACCCCTATCGCGGCTGCGAGCATGGCTGCATCTACTGCTACGCCCGCCCCAGCCACGAGATGCTGGGCATGTCGTGCGGGCTGGACTTCGAGACGAAGATCCTCGCCAAGCTCGACGCGGCCGCCCTGCTGCGCAACGAGTTGAACAAGCCAGGCTGGCGCGGCGAGCCCATCCACATCGCGGGTGTCACCGATCCCTACCAGCCGCTGGAGCGCAGACTGCGCATCACCCGCCAATGCCTTGAGGTCATCGCCGACGCCAGGCAGCCGGTGAGCCTGGTGACGAAGAACCGGCTGATCGAGCGCGACCTGGACCTGCTCACGGAACTGGCCCGGCATGGGGCGGTGTCGGTGGCCATCAGCCTGACGACGCTGGACAAGGGGCTCGCCCAGGTCATGGAGCCGCGCACGAGCGTGCCCGCCGATCGGCTGCGGGCGATCCGCCGCCTCGCCGACGCCCGGGTGCCGGTGGGTGTCATGACCGCCCCCATCATCCCGGGGCTGACCGACCGCGAGGTGCCCGCCCTGCTCGAGGCCGCCCGCGACGCCGGGGCCACCTGGGCCGGCTGGGTGCTGCTGCGCCTGCCCTGGCAGATCAAGGACCTGTTCCTGGACTGGCTTGCCCGCCACTATCCGGAGCGGGCGAGCCACGTCGAGGCCCTGATCCGGGACACCCGCGGCGGGAGGCTGTACGACGCCCGCCCCGGCGTCCGCAAACGCGGGCTGGGGCCGGTCGCCCGGCAGGTCGAGCAGGTGGTCAAGGTCTTCCGCCACCGCCTGGGGCTGGCCAGCTCGGGCCCCGCGCTGACCTCCGAGGCATTTCGCCGCCCGGCGGCGGCCGGCGGGGGTGGTGGGGGTG
>SKPT01000565.1 GCA_007119405.1 Phycisphaeraceae bacterium | reverse complement strand
GTGGACATTCGTTTCGAGCTCGATGAGCCGAGGTACGTCACCCTCGTCATCGAGGACGACAGCGGCGAGCGCGTGCGTAATCTCGTGTCGGAGCAGCGTTTTGCCGGCGGCGAGCACACGGTGGTGTGGGATGGCTATGACGACGGTCGGATGGATCACGACCGGAATCTGTTTCTGCGCTACCGCGCCGAGCCGGGCGAATACGGGGTGCGGGGTATCGTGCATGACGGGATCGAGCTGGTGTACGAGTTTCCGATCCAGAGCCCGGGCGACCCGCCGTGGCACACGCCGGACGGCCGGGGGGCGTGGCTGGCGGACCATACGCCGGCGTCGGCGGCGCTTTACCTGCCCGCGGATTCCGGCGCCCCGCATGAGCCGGGCCAGGCCCAGGTGCTCATCGCCAGCCTCGTGGCCGAGAGCGGCGACGCGCTGGCGTGGGTTGATCTCGACGGCCAGCGCCTGGGCGGGCAGAAGCTCTTCGGCTGGCGCGGCGGCACAGCGCTGGCGCGGGCCCTGGGCGAGCGGCCCGACGAAAACGTCTACGCCTATTCGCTCGTGCCGCGTCCACAGATGTATCGCGTCAAGAGTCTGCGCAGCGATCGAGGCTACGACATTGTCTACGAGCACGAACTCGATGAGCCAATCGCCGACCACTGGATGCAGCGGCAGGGCATGTCCCTGGCCGTGCATGGCCGGCTGGGCGTAATCTCCAGCCCCAGCGAAGACCGCCTGATCTTCATCGAGCTCGACGAAGGACGTGAAGTCGGCACGGCGGACCTCCCCGCGCCCCGGGGCCTGAGCTTCGCCGACGGCGAGTATCTGGACGTCCTCAGCGGGGCGCGACTGCTGCGCTACCGCGTGCAGTGGCAGCCGGGCGAAGCGGTGGCAGCGGAGCGCGTGCGCGTGATGATTGACGAGCGCCTGGAGGCGCCTCACGCCATCGCCCGGGGCCCCGGCGGCGAGCTGTACATCTCCGACCATGGCGACAGCCACCAAATCAAGGTCTTCACCGACGAAGGCTCGTTCGTCCGGGCGATCGGCGAGGCGAACAACGGGCGGCTGGACCTGGGCGAGATCTACAACGAACGCAACATGCACTACCCGGGGCAGGTGGCGGTCGACCCGAACGGGCGCGTGTGGGTGCCCGAGAACAGCAACGCCCCGCGCCGCGTCAGCCACTGGAGCACCGAAGGCGAGTTTCTTGGGGCGGACTACGGCCCACCTTGGTACGGCGGCGGCGGCACGCTCGACCCGCGCGACAAAACGCGCTTCTACTACCAGCTCGGCGGGCCGCTGGAATGGAAGCTTGATTGGGACGAAGGTACGGCCGTGCCCAAACGCCGCTACCAGGACGACGACTACGGCGGGGACATCCTGCGCGGCGGCAACGACCGGGCGGAGCGGCCCATCTACGTCAACGGCCGACAGTACATGACCAACTCGTGGAACACCGGCCTGCGCTACAACAGCGGCGGATCTCTGTACATGTGGCACGAGGACCGCATCGTGCCCGTCGCCTGGGCGGGCAACCTCGCCCACCTGCTCGACGAACGCCGCCGCGCCCGTCTGCGCTACCGCGAGGAGCTCGAGGCGTTCTACGAGGAGCAGCTCAACCCCCACAACCGCTACGGCGACCCCTACTGGGTCATCTGGACCGACCGCAACTTCGACCACCACATCCATCCCGATGAGCTGGAGGTGATCCCCGTCCGGTTCGATCTGAACCTGATCATGGGCGCCGCCTTCTTCGACGACCTGGCCATCACGGACTGGATCGGCATGCACCTGCCCGCGCCCGCGTCGTTCACCGACGACGGCGTGCCGGTGTACGACACCAGTGCGTTTCACGTGATCGCGGGCTACACGCTGCGCAGCACGGGGCACAACTGGGTCGGCCGCGAGGACGAGGGCCGCGTCATCCTCAGCGGTGACTGGGCGATCCGGCTGTACCACCATCACCATTCGCGGGCCGGCAAGCGCATCCAGGGCTGGCGCGGCGGCACGCGGCGGTGGACCTATCCCATCGAGCACGACAGGCCGCAGGAGCCGGGGCAGATCGTGCAGCCAACGCGGGTGCTGGGCCCGCCGATTCAGCCGCGGCACGGTGACGCGGGCGCGTTCATCGCGATCAACGGCGAGATGGGCAACATCTTTCTTGTGACGGACGACGGCCTGTTCCTCCAGACGCTCGGCGGCGACGTGCGGAACACGCCGCCGCTACAGGATGCGGACATCGAGCGCGGCGACGTGATCGAAAATATCACGTTTCGCCAGGAGCATTTCCGCCCGACCATCACGGGAACCGAGGATGGCGAGGTCTATCTGGTCGCGGGGCATGAGTTTTCGGCGATCTTCCGGCTCGCCGGGTTTGACAGCGTCGAGCGCCGCGAGTTCGGCAGCGTGACGCTCGCCGCCGACGCCCTGGCGGATCTTCCGCCGGTCGTCGTGCGGGATCTGGACGACGCCGGCCGGCAGACCAAGCGGGTGTCCATCACGCCCGAGCCGGCTCATGTCAACGGCAAGCTCGACGACTGGCCGGCCGACACGCAGTGGGTCGAGATCGACCGCCAGGTGTCGGCGGCGGCGCGCGTCGCCGGTGATCGGCTCGTGCTCGGCTACCGCACGGGTCGCACCGACGCCCTGGCCAACCACGCCGACGACCTTCGCTTTCTGTTCAAGGGCGGCGGCGCCGTGGACCTGATGCTGCGCGTCGAGCCCGACGACGACACCGGCGCGGTCCGCCCGGGCGACCTGCGCCTGACGGTGGCGCGGATCGACGGGGCATACCGGGCCGTGCTCGCGCGACAGGTCGCTCCCGCAGCGGCCGACGGCGCCGCGGTGCACTACGAGTCGCCCGTGGGCGAGGTGCGCTTTGACGAGGTGGTGGATGTCAGCGACCAGGTGCAGGTGGCTCAGCGCGACGGCGACGTGGAGGTGGCGGTGGCATTGGAGCTGCTGGGTCT
>SKPT01000221.1 GCA_007119405.1 Phycisphaeraceae bacterium | reverse complement strand
GTCCGAAAACCGCAGGAGTGGGGGTGCCACGGCTTGTCCCGAAGGGCAAGCCGTGCCTCCGTCGGCCGCCGCACGGCTTGCCGCTTCGCGGTCAAGCCGTGGCACCCACTTTTCGGACGGAACCTAGCCGTGCATCCGTCGCGCCTCGCGCGGCCTGCCGCTTCGCGGACAAGCCGTGGCACCGGGCCGGGGAATCAATCGGCTTCGCACGAAGGCGCTTCAGAGCGCCCAACGGAGGCCGGATAGCGTATCCTCTGGCCGCATGAGACACCGGATCGTAGACCCATAAGGAGCCATGCCATGATGAGACGGAAGTGTTCTTTGATTTTTCTTGTCGTCGCGGCCGCGCTCGCCGGTTGCGTGGGTTCGCCGCCGGCGGGCCCGGGGGCGCTCATCGCCGAGGGCACGGTGGCGGCGGTGGGGGGAGAGTACGGCAACCTGTACACGAGCATCGCGCCGCAGCGGTACGAGGAGCTTGGCCTGGAGCCGGGCATGCGGGTGCGGGCGGCGTTCGGCGGGACGTCGGTGACGATGGTGGTCGGTGAGAACTACCACGACGTGCCCAGCGGCGAGCCGGTGGCGGTGCTGCATCGCGAGGGGCTGACGTTCGCGATCCGTGACGGGCATTTCAACGAGGCGTACGACATCGCGGCCGGGGCGCCGTTCGAGCTCTGGCAGGCCGACGGGCGGTGAGCGGCGTGCCTCCGCCCGCCCCAGCCTTAATGACCTTTGAATGGTCAACTTCACCGGGATCCGGCGCATTGGGGGGTGCCACGGCTTGACCGCGAAGCGGCAAGCCGTGCGATCATCGGCAAGCGCACGGCTTGCCCTTCGGGACAAGCCGTGGCACCCCACGACCTGAAGTTAAAGCGACCATTCAAAGGTCAATAACCCAGCTTGATCGGCTTCGCGTCCTTCGCCGTCCTCGCATCTTCGCGGTTTCTCGGGGACCGCGTCCGTGCTGTCGGCGCCTCGGTGGTTCCGCTCACGCGCCGGCGGCGCGTTGGCGCAGGACGAAGTGCTCGAGAAAGGTCCAGATGGTGAGGTTGAGGGGGATGGCCAGCAGCAGGCCGAGCGGCCCGAGAATGCGTGCCCAGAGCACGACGGTGAAGAGGGTCACGAGCGGCGGGATGCGCACGGCGTGGCGCATGACCGTGGGGACGATGATGTAGGGCTCGATGATCTGGATGATGAGCCAGACGATGGCGACGCCGAGGACGAGGGTGGGGTCCTGGGTGGCGGCGAAGAGGAGGATGATCAGGAAGGCGATGGTCGGGCCGAGCACGGGGACGATTTCGGCCAGGCCGGCGAGGATGGCCAGCGGCAGGGCGAACTCGAGGCCGACGATCGTCAGGCCGATGTAGGCGAGCAGTCCGACGGCGATCATGGAGATCATGATGCCGAGGACCCACCAACGCAGGCGGGCCTCGATGTCGGTGAAGACGGCGAGGATGGTCGGGCGGTGGATGGCCGGGAGCATCTGGGCCAGCGGTCGGGTGATGCGGCCGTGGGGCTCCATCATGAGGAAGGTCGAGCCGAACACGAGCAGGACGACGCCGACGACGGCGACGCCGATGCGGTCGACCATTTCGGCGAGGACGTCCTCTTCGCCGGCGAGCCAGTTCAGCGCCTGGACGAGCAGGCCGCGCAGCGTCAGCTCGTCGTCGAGGCCGAAGGTCATGCCGATGTGCTGGAGCATCTGGTCAATCTGGGCTTCGATCTCGGGCCAGCGTGCGAACTCCTGCTGAAGCCGCATGCCCAGCAGCAGGACCATCAGCGCCAGGATGGCGACGACGCCGACCCACAGGCTCAGGCCCAGCAGCAGGCCGGCCAGGCTCGGGTGTCTGGGCAGGAGATAGCGTCGCAGCGGGCGGACCAGCGAGGCGATGGCGGCGGCGGCGAGGAACAGCAGCAGGACGAGGGTGACGGTGTGGAAGAACCAGCCCAGCAGGGCCAGCGCCGCGGCGACGACGAGGATGGTGATCCACAACGGCAGGCGGCGCGGCGTGTCCACCTCGCCGGGCGTCGGCTGCTGGGATCGATCCGGCTGCTGCGCCATGGCGGGCCTCGCGCCGGAGACTGCAAAGGGCGCGCCGGGCAGGGCGAGGTTGCCGCAGAGCGAGGAGGAGGTTGCGGAGCGCGGGGACGGATCCCGCCCTTCGCTCGCGGACTCGCTCAGGACGGACGTTACGGGTGCGCTGCAAGTGCCGGAGGTCAGGGCTCGTAGGTCCAGGTCTGACCCGGGGCGAGTTCCTGGACCTCGACGCCGGGGGGCTCGAAGCCTTCGATGTCCTGGCGCAGGAGGGGGAAGGTCTTGTAGTGAACGGGGATGGCCACGCGTGGGCGGATCATCTCGGCGGCGCGGGAGGCGGCGTCGGGGCCCATGGTGAAGCGGTCGCCGACGGGGATGGCGGCGACGTCGGGCTCGTAGATCTCGCTGATGAGCTTCAGGTCGCTGAAGAGCGCGGTATCGCCGAGGTGGTAGAAGGTGGTGTCGGCCATGCGGACGACGAGCCCGGCGGGCATGCCCATGTAGCGGCCGGCGTGGGAGGAGCTGTGAAAGGCCTGGGTGAAGGCGACGTAGCCGAAGTCGGTGTCGATGCGGCCGCCGATGTTGCCGGGGTTCACGTTGTCGTGGCCGAGCTCGGCGACATAGTTGCAGATTTCGGCGTTGGCGATGAGCTGGGCGTTGTTGGCCTTGAGAATGTCGAGGGTGTCGCCGAAGTGGTCCTCGTGGCCGTGGGTCAGGGCCAGGTGCTGGCACTTGATGTCGGCGGGCCCGGCGGTGGCGACGGGGTTGCCGGTGAGGTAGGGATCGATGCAGAGGCTGTGCCGGCCGTCGGTCAGCAGGAAGCCAGCGTGTCCGAGGAAGGTGATGCTCAGGCTCATGGTGTGAAGGCTCCCAGGGGCATGAACGTCGCTTGGGGGCGATGATACTCGCGCGGTGGGCGGGGGAGAAATCCCG
>SKPT01000364.1 GCA_007119405.1 Phycisphaeraceae bacterium | reverse complement strand
GGTTGTAGGAGCGCAGCGCAACCCGTGGTTGTCAGCAGCGTGTACAAGCCAGCACCCTTCCGGGGGGATGCACCTCATAAGAGTAGCGGGTGCGGCGTTCGATGATCGGGGTGCCACTGGCGGCTTGCCCGCCAGTGCCCAGGCGCACCGCAGCCCATCTACCGTGCAAACAGCGTGGGTCGTGCGTGATCGTACCACCCATTTCTGGCCGGACGCCCGGGGGCCCCGAGCATTGTGGCGTGTCATGCGCGGCCGCCTCGCAGCACCACCCCCCAGCGCCGCAATCGGCTATGGCCGGGCCGGCGCGTGCGGCAGTTCGTCGATCACGTCGCCGTCCTCGCTGACGACGAGGACGTGGCGATGCGTCGCCTCGAGCGTCACGATGATCGCGTGGCGCGTGCTCTCGGCGTGGTGGAGGTACCACGTCTCGGCCGGGTCGTGGACGGTGCGGGTGCCCACGCCCCAGGCGCCGTCGCCGATGTAGATCACGCCGCGCGGGTGCGGCTGCTCGGCGCGGATCGGCACGGTGCGCTTGTACGTGTGATCGTGGTTCTCGAAGGCCAGCTCGATGCCGTGGCGCTCGAACAGGGGCATCCAGTACTCACGGACGCGGGCCGACGTCGCGCCGCCGTAGGGCCGGTGCGACGGGAACCCGGGCACGTGGTAGTGGGGGAACACGTGCGGCACGTCACTGCGCTGGGCGAGCACGGCGTCGAGCCAGTCGGCCTGGTCGGCGACGGGGTTGCTGTGGTCGGTGTCCAGCGAGATGATGCTCAGGTAGTCGCCGAAGTCCAGCACGTTGTAGCCGGGCTGGCCGGGGAAGGCGAAGAGCTGGTAGAAGAACGGGGCGATGCGCAGGCGCCAGTCGTCGGTGGGCTCGAAGCCGTCGTGGTTGAGGTAGTAGCCGCGCTGCACCTCGTGGTTGCCGATGGCGAGGATGATGGGCACGATCCGCCCGTCCTCGTGGATGAGGGTGTTGTCGTTGGCCTGGAACCACTCGACCCAGCGGTAGGTGCGCTCGGGCAGGCCGTCGGCGTAGGCCAGGTCGCCGCCCCAGAGGATCATGTCGGGCTCATACTGCATGGCCACGCGGTTGGTGCGTTCCATCCACCGCTGCTGATGGCGGGTGTCGCCGCCGACGGCCAGGCGGATGGGGCGGTCGAGCTCGGCGGGCATCGTGCGAAAGCCCAGCTCGCGGTCGCTGTCGCCGGGGCGGAAGCGGTACTCGGTGTCGGGTTCGAGGCCGGTCAGCTCGATCCGGTGCAGGAAGTGGCCGTCCCAGCCGCGGATCTCGGCCATGTGCATGTCCAGGCGCTGGGCGGCGTCGGCGTCGCCGGCGGGCCAGTAGACGATGTCGGTCGGCTCGGCGGGGCTGTAGCGCCGGGGTAGCTCGATGCGGCCGGCGAGCGTCCGGTCATGGTGCGCGGTGACGGCGCCCCACTGCTGGTCCGCGGGCGGCGCGGGCAGCTCGAAGCGGGCGTGGGCGACGTGCTCGGCGCCCGCCAGCGTGAGCTCTGCAAGTTGGCGCTGGCCGGTGCTCAGGCGGACGCGCTCGCCCGCCATGCCCAGCGGGGCGTAGACGTCGATGGCGTCGTCGTCGGCGTCATACACCAGTCGCAGCCGACCGGCCGTGTCGCCCGGCTCGCGCGTCAGGCGGATCGCGTGCATGGACGTCGGCGTGTTCCAACTGTCAGCGGCGGGGTACCAGAGGACGCGCTGTCGGCCTTCCTGGAGCCCGGCGTCGGGCTCGACGCGGCGCTGGTTGACGTAGATCTGCAACCCCATATCCGCACCGTCGCCGGGGGTGAGCTCGGGCAGGTTGTCCCAGGGCAGCAGGATCTGAATCTCGTAGCCCTGCTCGGTCGGGCGCGCCGCCCATTGGACGCTCAGCTCGTCGGCGTCAGGGGCGGTGCCGCCGCTGTGGAACGCGACGCGCGGCTCGTCGAAAGCGGGGTCGCGCCCGGGCGTGAGCAGGCTCTGGTAGCGGTGGTTCGAGCCCACGCCGTCGGAGACGAAGACCTCGACGGAGTCGCCGGCGTAGAGCTGGGTGATCTCGGGGTATTCGATGGTCGTGTCGTCGCGGACGCGCAGGGCAATGACCAGGCCGTCGTCGTTCCAGCCGACGCGGCCATCGGCGCTGAGCTCGTCGGGCTCGGGATGGACGTTGTCCTCGTTGCCGAGGAAGGCGACCTCGAGGCCCTGGGCCCACCACTGGTCGATGGGGGCGTCGATGTCGATGGCCCCGACGTGGGGCACGTGAAAGGGCGTCGGCTCCAGGGCCTGTTCGTCGACGACAGGCAGGGCGGTGCCGGTGTCCAGCCACTGGACGGTCATGGTGGTCGTGGGATCGCGCTGCCAGGTGAGGAAGAAGCCCCACGGCTCGGCGCTCAAGGCGGCCGGCCACGCCAGCATGGCCGCAAGCATCGTCGCGAAGACCCGTCGTGCCAGCACGCTGCCGATCATCGTGCACCTCGCTTGGAGAAGAAAGGGGGATCAGGAACGGACTGGTACAGTAGCGAAGCGCTGATGCAGCGCCCAGCGGGCCCCGCCCGGGCGAAGCCGAAACGGGAAATCCACCATCCGAAATTGCTATCCTTGCCCCCATGCGCTGTCTCCTGCAACGTGTCACCCACGCCGCCGTCCGCGTCGGGCAGGAGGAGGTCGGCCGGATCGGCCCCGGGTTCGCCATCCTCCTGGGCGTCGGCGACGCCGACACGGGCGAGCAGATCGAGCGGCTGGCGAGCAAGGTGGTGCATCTGCGGGTCTTTCCGGACGAGGCGGGCAAGCTCAACCGCTCGCTGCTGGACGTCGGCGGCGCGGCGCTGGTGGTCTCGCAGTTCACGCTCTACGCGGACATGCGCAAGGGGCGTCGGCCGAGCTTTGTGCATGCGGCCGACCCGGCGGTGGCCGAGCCGCTGGTCGAGCGGTTTGCCCGACGGCTGCGTGAGCTGGGGCTGGACCACGTGGCG
>SKPT01000510.1 GCA_007119405.1 Phycisphaeraceae bacterium | reverse complement strand
CTGGATCAGCTCCGTGCCCAGCACGTCCGCGGGCATCATGTCCGGCGTGAACTGGATCCGCGAAAAACGCAGCTCCACCGCCTCGGCCAGCGTCCGCACCAGCAGCGTCTTGGCCAGCCCCGGCACGCCCACCAGCAGGACGTGGCCCCGGCAAAGCAACGCGATCAGCAGCGTCTCGACCGCCTCCGCCTGCCCCACGATCACCCGGGCCAGCGCCTGACGCAACGCGTCGGCCCGGCCGCGGATGCGGTCAAACGCCTCAAGCTCGGCAGCCTCGTCGGCAGGAGCGTCGCTGTGGCGGGAGGGATGGGCCATGGCCGGTCATGGTACGGCGCCGGCTCGCCGATACAATGAGCACCATGCCCTCACGCGTCGCATCACGCCGACTCGGCCTCGCCGCCCTGGCGACCCTGGGGCTCTGCGCCCCGCTCGCGGCCGCCAACGACACCGCCCCCACGCGCTACGTCGGCCCGTTCGGCCCCGACGGCCAGGCGATCGCCAGCCCGGCCGGCGAGCCCAACACCCGCTGGGTCGAGCCCCGCCCGCTCATGCCCGTGGACCGCACGGTCGGCGACCTCGACCCCCTCGGCGTCAGCCACCGATGGATCGACCCCGCCCAGGCCGCGTTCAGCCCCGGCGCCCGCCTGTACAGGGAAGGCTACGGGGCCGGCGGCTTCGGCGACCCGGGCTCCGCCCCGGCCCCCAACCCCCACACGGGCTTGATGATGTCCGGCCAGTTCCGCTACGAGGCCCCCGGCGTCCAGGCGTGGATGGACCGCCCCGACTACCTCGTCCGCACCGGACCCGGCGGGCAGTTCAGCTACAACGTCGCCCCCCTGCGCGAAGGCTCGGCGCTGGCGCTGATCCCGCCCAACACCGTCTTCAACCTCATCCCGCCCGACCGGCTCGACACCGGCCAATCCGAGCCCGAGTCGCCCGGGCCCGATCACCGCATCGATCGCCGGCTCGACCACCTCATCGACGCCCGCATCGACGGCCGGCAATCCAACGACCTGGACCTCGAGCAGATCGAGCGCGCCCGCCGCCAGGGCCAACCCGTGCGGCGGTGGTGACACCCAACTCCAAGCGTACCCCGCCGCGGCTTGCCGCTTCGCGAAATGCACCCGCCGCCTGCGCCCCCGGTGCGGCTGTAGGGTGGGTAGAGCGAAGCGAAACCCACCACGCATGACGGGGACCCATGAAACAAACGGTGGGTTTCGCTTCGCTCTACCCACCCTACACGCCGCATCACTCACCGTCCTCCCTTTGTGCACGCTGTGCCTGGGTGCCTGTACCAACCCCCGGCTCATACCAGTAGACGCGCACCGACGAGTGCGGCTGCTCGATCCGCGTGTCGAAGTAGGCCTTGAGCTCGGCCAGCTCGTCGATCCACGCCTCGGCCTGCCGACCCTGCGCCGCGGTGGCGGCGGTGACCAGCCAGACGCCCCGGCCGCCGCCAGCCGCCGCCAGCGCCTCGGCCGCACGCTCCTCCAGCTCGTCCGCCGACGCCGGAAAGCTCACGACCCGCGGCGGGCCGGCCTCGAGGTAGTAGAACCCGGCCAGCGTGAAGCTGGTCAGCACCGGCTCGTCCGCGGCGGCACGCTCGTCGAGCCAGGCGAACGCCTGGCCCCACATCGAGCGGAAGCCCGCCCCGCCGCTGTGGTAGAACAGGCTCATCTGAAGCATCGCCGCCAGCACCACCGCCGCCGGGGCACACGCGAACAAGGTGCCGAAGCGCGGCCGAAGCTGGCGATAGCACGCCGCCAGCCCCGCCGCCGCCAGCGCCAGCCAGGCGAAGTAGACGTAGAACCCGTAGCGCGTGTGCACGAACATCTGGTCCGTGGCCGTCAGATACAGCAGCGTCGCCAGCGGCACGAGCGCGGTCAGCGCCAGGTACCAGCCCAATCGCCGGCGGTTGCGGATCAGCAGCCAGGCGGTAACGGCCGCCAGCGTCATCAGCGCGACGTGGCCCATGTAGAGCGTACCGGCGACGAGCATCGCCGGGCCGTGGCTGCGCGGCTGCTCGGCCAGGTGTTGCCAACTCGGGTTCAGCACGGCCAGGTCCAGCGCCATCAGCACCGCGCACAGCCCCGCCGCCGCGCCCATCACGCCATAGCCGAAGATGCCCAGCCGCAGCCGCCGCCCGGCCAGGCGCGTCACCAGCCAGTCGGCGGCGAGCACGCCGAGCAGGAAGATCGCCGGGGCGTGGTGCATGAACGCGATGAGCAGGCAGATGGCCGCCGCCACGACGTGCTTGCGCGAACCGGTGCGCGACCCGTGGTAGTACAGTGCGATGAACGCCCCGGAGGCCAGGAACAGCGCGATGTAGAACCGGGCGTTCTGCGACCATTCGATGTGCCAGGGGGCCACGGCCATCAGCATCGCCAGCATCACCGCGCCGCGCCGCCCGAGCATGGGCAGCGCCAGCAGCGCGAGGATGGGAATGCTCGCGATGCCCACGATCGCCGGGCCGAGGCGCGCGTTCCAGGGCGTCATGCCCAGGGCGCGCCAGTGCCAGGGCTCGTAAGGCTCGGCCGCGGCCAGCTCGGCGCCGCCCAGCCGCAGGCTCAGCGTGCTCGCCCAGTGCGACCAGCCGCGCCATACCGGGCTGGCGTGGCCGTCGGCCACGATGGCGCGCAGCGTGTAAAGCTCGTCGGCCCAGAAGCTGTGGGCCTGGAGCTGATACAGCCGCAGCCCCGCCCCGATCGCCGTGGCGACGATTAGCCCCAGCGCCAGCAGGACGCCAGCCCGGACCGATCGCCGCCGGCCACGCAGGCGCACGCGCGCCATCAGCAAACGCCGCCGCGGCTGCGTGGCCGTCATCGACTCGGATGCATTGCTCGACACGGCTGGCCCTTTCCCAAGGCCGAGCCACGCAGCCGCCGGATTGTTCCGCGGCCGGGGATGGAAAACAACCATCAGCCGGCCGGCGAATGCGCGCGACTCGGAGATGCAACCATCGATGCATGGTG
>SKPT01000443.1 GCA_007119405.1 Phycisphaeraceae bacterium | reverse complement strand
TTGATACGTCGATGAACATCCACGCCTACCTCACCCAGCAGAAACAGCGCATCGCCGACCAGGCTCAGCAGGTCCGCGACTTCGCCGTCTTCGACTTTTCCCACGTGCCCGAGCAGCCGGTAATGCGCGACGAGTGCCGCGAGCTGATCGACGCGATGCTCCGCTTCGACGCCAGCGGCATCCCCAGCCACCTCGCCATCGTCGGCGCCCGCGGCTCGGGCAAGACGCTCACGCTCAAATACCTTCAACGCCTGATCCCCGACCAGACCTCGCTGCACATTCACTACGCCAACTGCCGTCACCACAACACCAGCTACCGCATCTTCGCCCACCTGCTCGGCGGGCAGTGCGCCGGGGCCTCGCTCAGCGAGCTGTTTCAGCGATTCCAGGCCCGTTCCGGCCGCAAGACCGTGCTCGTGCTCGACGAGGTCGACCTGATGAGCCCCAAGGACAAGCGCCGCGAGATCCTCTACCTGCTCAGCCGCGCCGAGAAGCCGTGCATGCTCGTGCTGCTGTCCAACAGCCCGCAACTGCTCAAGCAACTCGACGCCGCCACGCGCTCCAGCCTTCAGCCGATGCCGATGCACTTTCGCAACTACGACGCCGAGCAGATCCGTCTGATCCTCGAAGACCGCGCCCGCCGGGGCCTGCACCGCTGGGACGACGCCGCCCTGCGCCAGATCGCCGCGCTGACCGTCCGCCTGACCAACGCCGACGCCCGCGTAGCCATCAAGACGCTCTACTACCACGTCACCCGGCCGGACCAGGCGCTGGGCGACTGCTTCGAAAGCGCCCGCCGCGACATCGTCATCGACATGATCCACGACCTCGCCGACCACCCGCTGGCCATCCTCTGGGCCGCCGCCACCGCCTCCAGCGAGTTGGCCCGCTCGATCTACGACCGCTACGCTCGCTTCGCCGCCGAGCAGAAGGAAAAGCCATTCAGCTACGTCCACTTCTACGCGACGCTCTCGTATCTCCAGAGCATGGGCCTGCTGGCGCTGATCTCGACCAAGCAGGGCCGGACGTACACCAACCGCGTCATGCTGACCTTCGATCCCGAGGTGGCGACGAGCGTGGCGGGGTTGCGGTTCGGGTAGGTTGAGACGAAGGATGGAAGTAAGAGCGGGAGGCGTCGGACTGCTCACGAGAAAGCAAGCCGGCGGATTGATTGGATTCGGGCGGCTACATCCTCTCCGCCTGCACGGGCATGTCGCCGCCATCGCCTGTCCTGAACCGCCGGATGAGCTGCACCTGCGAGGAGACATGCAAGTGACGGTAAACCGCCTTGGTGTGATCGTGCACCGTGTGCGGGCTGATGTGCAGCAGGCGGGCGATCTCGTCGCGGCTGCGACCTTCCAGCAGCAGCACCATCACGACGCGCTGCCGTGGGGAAAGGGCCGGCACAGCCCGGCCGCGATCGGGCGGCAGTTCGGCGTAATGCAGCCAGTCCACCTCGCTGAGCACGATGTGCGCGATGCGACGTTGCCGGGGCGTGAAGGCCGGCCGCCCACGCAAGCGGTAAAAGCCCACGCCGCTGAACAGCCCGGGCTCGTCGAGCGGGTAGATCGAGTGCATCGAATGATCAATTCCGCACGCCAGGCGGTGACGTCGCACGGTGGGATGCCCGTACCAGCTCGCGTCGTCGACGAGCTGATCGCGGCTGCGGGTGAAGTGCCGGCCGCGGCGCACCTGCTCGCCCAGCGGCTTGTGCTCCGGCGGCGGATGGGCGGTGTCATGGTTCATCTGGATCCAACCGGCGACCTGCTCGTCCGTCAGCCCGCCATGCATCGTGCCCAGCGACATCGGCGCATCCCGCGCCAGGTCCAGCCGCGTCATCGTCCACAGCCAGCCATCGGCCTCGACCATCCTGCACAGCCCGTCCATCAGCGCCCGCTTCTTCGCCGCGTGGCCGCCTTCGAGCACGGCCACGTCAGCCAGCAGGCGGACCATCGCGCGCACGTCATCGTCGCCGAGCAGCTCGGTGGAAGGGACACGCTCGTCGGGTTCGGAGGTGACGGACATGGCCGGGACTCGCCGCGCATGACAAGGCAGGCAACCAGACACTGCCCATCTTAACCCCCCAGGTCGATTGAAGGCGCGCCCGCAGGGCAAAATCCCCTTCGAGGGGGATACCCGACCCGGTACAATAGGTGTACGTTTTGCACCGGGTGCGGCCATGCGACCTGCCGTGGCTTAGGCCCCCAGGCCCAGCAGCGGGCTCCACGTCCCATCGACGGCCGCCAACATTGCAAGGAGGGAAGAACATGAAACGCGCCACGAGTCTGCTCACCATCGTGCTGCTGGCAATCTGGACCAGTTCCGCCTCGGCGGAAATGTTCTGGGAGTTCCATACGGTGGATTCGCCCACCGGGTCGTTCAACAACGTCGGGTTCTACAACTCGCTGGCGCTGGACACTGAGGGCCGGCCCCACGTCACCTACATGAAGGACGTCTTCGCCGAACCGGACTTGCTGCGCTACGCCGTGCTCAATGGCGCCACCTGGGATATCCAGACCGTGGACATCGGCTCGGCGACTGGCTCGCTGACTGTCGGCACGCTGGCGCTGGACGGTGACGATCGTCCGCACATCAGCTATGGCGACGGCGCGGCGTTCAAGCTCGCCGTGCTCGATGAGGATGCATGGGGCGTTACCACGTTCGGCGACGAGGATCGCACGAACTACGGCGGCAACTCCCTGACCCTGGACGCGACCGGGACGCCGCACGTCAGCTTCAAGTTTGACTACACCCCCGAGTCCGACTTCCCAAACCACAGCGGCCTGGGCTACGCCACCATCGACGGCGCCAACTGGACGCCAACGACCATTGAGGCGACAGACGAACACGGTGGCCTCGGCCAGGCATCCAGGCTGGCTTTGGACGCCGACGGCCTGGGCCATGTCGTCTATCGCGGCGATCTCTGGGAGGTCAAGTACGCGGGTCAACTTTCGGACGGGACGATCTGGATCCCCGAGGTGGTGGCCGACGACTTCGCAGCGGCTCACACCTCCTCGTTGGCGCTGGACAGCCAGAATCGTCCTCACATCACGCTGCGAACATTCGACGGCATCACCTATGCCTTCCACGACGGCGACACGTGGCAGTTCCATGTGCTCGACGAGACGCCCGGCATCATAAGCAGCTCGGTGGTAATTGACGACCAGGAGCTGCCGCACATCGCCTACACGCGCCCCAACATGCCCGATGTAACGGCCGGGCTGCTCTATGCCCACTACGACGGCCAGAGCTGGCACACCGAACTTGTACGCACCGGCCAGAGCCTCGACGTTGGGTCGCTGGCACTGGACGCCAACGGCATGCCGCACATCAGCTTTCACGACTTCACCTTCGGCCGAAACCTGCAGTATGCCGTGCTCGTGCCTGAGCCGACCTCTTTGACGCTGCTGGGCCTCGTCGGCGCCCTGCTGTTTACCTCACGTCGTCGGAGGGGATAATACCGGGATTGGTTGCGAGTGAGCACAGCGTAATGAATCACCCCTCGGACCGGGGGGGGAGGCGAGTTAACGCGTCCGCCCACCTCCGCAGGGTGGGTGAATGATGTCGAGCTGCTGCACTTTCTTTTCCATATGGCAATCAATTCAGATTCATTCAGTTCAATCCATGCAAGCATCACCCACGGCTGATCCTGGCCCACGCGTAAACTCCCCCCTCCCCCTCTACCGAAACCTTTATTAAGCCCCGGGCCCCGGCAGGGGGCATGTTGCGTATCGGCCGACCGTTCGACGACCTGGGCTATCGCGACCTGTTCGAGACGCTGCTGCCCGACTTCGCCCTGGGCTTCACGTTCTTCACCGCCTTGAGCTATGCCATCCTCTCGCGCCGGTTCGAGCACCAGCGGTCGGCGGCGGCGATGTCGGTGGCGCTGGGCCTGGCGCTGGCGTTGGGCCAGATCTGGTGGCAGTACGAACGGCAGATCAGCCTCCGCCAGCTCGGGCCCGTGGCGGTGGGGCTGGCGGTGCTGATGCTCGCGGCGGTGATCCACCAGGCGTTTCGCGGTATGGGCGGGGCGTGGGCCGGGGCGGGGATCGCGCTGGGCGCGAGCCTGCTCATCGGCACGCTCGTCGGGCTCGACCTGCCCGTGGCCGGCGACGTGCTGGCGGTGGTCGTGACGCTGTCGCTGGTCGCCGGCGGCCTGGCGTTCATGCTCCATCGCCATCAGCAGCAGGGCCCAACGCGTACGCCCGTGGAGCGGTCGGTGGCTGCGGGGCCAGTGGCGGGGGCAGGAGCGGGGGGAATCGACGAGATCGAAAGCGACCTGAAGGAGATGGACCAGCTTCGCCGGCAGTCGCGCGAGCTGCACGCCGAGCTGGATCGGCTGCGCACCCGCTCCAGGCAGCTCGACGATCGGCCGGACCTGGAGCAGCAGGTCAAGACGCACCTGGTGCGAACGCTGCCGGTGGAGGGCTGGCTGACCGAGCGCCTGGCCGCGCTGCGCGAGAAAGCCCACCTGGCCCGCGAAGGTCAGGTCCAGCGCATCGGCCAGCTCAGCCGCGCGGTGCGCGACCTGCCGCGAGCCCGGCGCAAGGCCGCCATCCGCGAGCTGAAGTCCCGCTACCGGCAGATGCGCCTGGATGAGCGGATCGAACGACTGGACGCTTCTGTCGCCGAGGCCGAACGCCGCATCGCCCAACTCACGCAGCAGGCCCAGCACTGCCTGGCCGTACATGACCACCAGCAACTCTCGACGGTGCTGGAGGCCTGCACGAAGTTGCAGAAGCAGGTGACCAGGCTCGTCACTTTCATCGAACGTGCGGAGGAGAAGCTGCTGAAGGAAGCGGCGGCGATCGCCCAGGGTGACGATCGCCCATAGGCGTTCCCGCCCATTTCCACCGTTCGCGGTACCGCTTCAGTCGAAGCTTCGCAGGTCGAGCTGTCGGGCCGGTGCGACCGCGCATCGGCCATAGCCGTTGACGGCGCTCCAGTATCGGTCGTCGGCACCGATGACGATGAAATCCAGCAGCGGGATGTCCATCAGCTTGCTGGCTTTCTTGAGCTTGACCGCGACGGTGCGGTCTTCCTCGCTGGGCGAGGGGTTGCCGCTGGGATGGTTGTGCACGACCACGATCTGCCGGGCACAGTTCAGCAGCGCGCCTCGGAACAGCTCGCGCGGGCTGACCGGCATGTAATCGGCCGTGCCGATGTGCACCGTCTCCTGCCCGATCAATCGGCAGCGTGTGTCCAGGTCCAGCCGCAGCAGGTGCTCCCGATCCAGGCATGCAAGCTCCATGCAATGTGCCGCCGTGGCCTCGGGCGAGCTCAACTCGACCCGATGGTCAGCGATCGGTGTTCGGATCAACTGGATGCGATAGCTTTTCATGTTGGTCATCACCTCGTTCGCGTGTGCCGCGCCGGGCACCGCTCGCCTCCGGGCGGTGCACGACCGGTACGTCGACGCTCGACCGAGTTGCCCTCGGATACGCCCACGACCGTGCCCGTGAATCCGCCTGCATCGCATGGCGGCACGCATCGCCTGCACGACGGCGGTGCCCACGCCGGCATTCCGCGGCGGTCAGCCGAACAGCCATCGTGATACCGGGGCTTGGCAGTGCGGGCAGATGCGCACCTTCATCGGCACCCCGGGCGCCGGTTCGATGACGTGGCGGCAGTAGGGGCAGCAGGCCTCCTCAGTATCGACGTGCGTATGCGATCGTGTCCATGCGTCCATTGTCTTGACCTCCGGCGAGATGGATTGGGCAACTCGCTCGGCCTCCGGCGCGAGTTGCCACGCCGCCGCCGGGTCTCGCCTGCCGCCGCGTGGCCGCGGGTACGATCGCGAGTGCCAGCGAGAGCTGCCCGCGCCGTGGTCGACCCTGCCGCAGGTGCTGAGGGCGTGACGCATCGGCGGTGGTCCCAACGACCTCAGGCCCTCTGGATCCGGCAAGCGGGAGCCAGTCTGCCGAAAAAGAAAGTGGGGCTCAAGGCCCCGAATATTTGTCCTCCAACGGGTTGATCGCTGGAGGGTAGAAATCGTCGCCGCCCCGGGGCACCGGCAGATTGTTGATGGTGCAGCCCCAGAGTCGAGCTCGGCCCAGCCGCTCGGCCAGAAGCCAGTTGATGCTGCCTCGTCGCTTGTCTGCGACCGGCGTGAGCACCTTCAGCGTCTGTCGCGGTGGTAGGTCGTCTATCTGCACGGTTTCGTCGTTTGTCATGTTGTTTCCTCCGGCTGCCCGCCTGCTTCCGAGGCGGTTCGCCCACGCGATAGCGAACCGCCAAGGCGCCGGCACCGCGATCCGATGCGCCGCGACATGATGGGCGGCGGCCGTCGTAGCGCTGGTTTCGATAAAGCTTGAGGCCGTGAGGCCGACCCCGCAGGGGGCAAGCTTTACGAAAAAACCAGTGCGTCAGGCCGCCACCCTCCACCACCCCCGCCACGCGCCGGAAGCGGATCGCTCCGTGCCCCGCGGCGAAGGGCTGCTCGGCGATGCTTCACCATCAGCTCGCGCCCGCCAGGCCGATCCGCCAGGGGCAAGCTTGAGCATCAAGCGTTGCGTGGCACTGAGCCTGTGGCGCTCCGCGGTGTGGTGGTCACAAAAATAGGTCATTGAGGGGGTAGTCGCTTTTTTGGACATGGCGCAAGTGGTGGTGCGACTTGAGCTTGGGGCAAAACCCGCCCGCGAATAAAGCGCCGTTTCGGGTGATTTTCTGGACGTTTGGCGGGTATTTTCTGGACCCTCGTTCCTTCCGTATTCGGTTGCCGACCCCACCAGCACCGTCGAGGCGGTCGGCTCGCAACCGGCCGGTGCGCCTACCGCACGAACACGCCCGCCGCCTTGAGCTTGCGCACCAGCGCAGCGTGATCCTTCTTCGCCGCGGTGATCTCCACGAGAGTGGGTGTCACCTGGCGGGCCTGCTTGCCCGCGGCGGCGAGGATGCGCGTGGCGGTCGCCTCGTCGCCGGCGTCGATCAGCCACGCCTGCCGCATGCGGACGTGGCGCGTGGTGTCGAACCAGCCACGCACCTCACGCGCGACGTTGGCGGGCACCGGCTTGGAGCTGACCTCCGAAAGATCGTGCAGGGCGTCATCGGCGGTGATGCCCGCGCCCGCGGCGGCGAGCACCGAGGCGCGCGTGATGCGGAACATTGTTCCGGTACGCGAGCCGGTGCGCTGCGCCAGCCGGCCGATGATCGCTTCGGCACGCGGCGCGGGGCCGAGGAGCGTGACCTCGAAGTTCGGCTGAATGATGACCGCGCCTTCCGGGTGAGCGCGGTAGCCGAAGTCGTCCGCCAGGCCGAGTATGTACCGCCCGATGTCATGGAGGCGGATGGCCAGTTGCCCGTTGAGCCAGCCCAGTTCCAGCGCGCCCAGTGGCACGAGGTGGCGGGCGATCATGTCGTCGGCCAAGGCGTCCCAGAGCTTCTCCAACTGGGTCTCGTTGGGCTCGCCGACGCCCAGGCCGTACATGTGCACCCGCGGCTTGGGGCCGTAGCTGCCGCGGACGCGCCGACCGAGCAGCGGGTTGTTGACGCGGCTGTGGTAGGCCAGCAAATCTTCGGCCGGGACGAACGCGCCGTCGGCGTCGCGCAACAAGTCCACGAACGCCGCACGCCAGTCAACCTGCTTCAACGCGGACCCACCGCCCCAGCGCAAGCGCGACGGCGTCCAGGGCGAGTACGCTCCATTCGACCAGGGGCCATCATCAAGCCATTGGCCGTCGTCATCATCCTCGTCATCATCAAGCCACGGCGCTTCGAGGCCCGCCATTGCGGCGTGGTGCGTCGTATGACGGCGGGCCTTGTCCGGATCCTCTGGCCCGGAAGCCTCGCGCCACGGTTCGAGCATCAGGCGCAGGCGCTCGCGCATGTCCTTGCCCAGCCAGTCGCGCCCGACGGCCGTGATCTGCAACTGGTTTCGCCCGCTCTGGCCCTTGTGCGAACGCAGCAGCTTCAGCCTCAGGCAGTTGTGCACGGCGTCGAGCATCCGGGCCTCGTCCGACGACGCCTCTGCATCCTCACGCGGGTCGAAGTCATCGTCGCCCGCCTGCCGGATCAACCACGAAGGCAGAGCGAACGCCGACTCCACCAGGCGCTGAAGGTCCTTGGCGTACAACCCCTGGCCGCTGGCGAGCACGCGCAGCGGATCGGCGGCCGCCGCAACAAGCACGGTCGTCATGTCCTCGATCAGCACCGGCGCGTGGAACGTCTCGGCAGGCTTGACCGGCTTGGGCGCCCGCGCCGCCGGCCGATGCAGCAGGTACGCGATCTGAGGCCAGATGCCGATCACCGGCGTCATGTCCTCGCCCGCCAGCCGTGGAAACAACAGCAGATAGCGCACGGCCGGCATGATCGCCCGCCCAAGCAGGTGCGGGTCAACATTCGTCACGTGATCGGCCAGCTCCGTCAACGGCACGGGCTGCGGCCAGGTCATCGCGGCCTCGATCAGCGTCTTCGTTGCCTCGAACAGCGCTTCGTCCTGGAAGTAGGGGGCTCCGTCTTCGAACCGCGTGCCACGGGAGCGGTCGCGCCGATCGGGCAGCCGCTGCGATTCCCACCGCCGTGCCGCCTTGGCCGAGCCCAGCGCCAGGAACTGCTCCAGCCAATCCTTCCGGGTTAACAGAAGCAGGTTGTCGCTGCCGTAGTAGCGGCTCCGGGGGTTCGTCTCGTCCAGCAGCGCCTCATGCTCCGCGCCAGTCAGGTGGTCACGGGTATACGCCACCAGGGCACGCTCGGTGCCCACGTCATCCAGGCGGTGGCGTGCCATCGCCCGTATCGCTGATGAGAACTCCCGCGCCTCGGCCGGCATGCGCACCTTCATGCCGTCGGCGCTGGCGGCGAGCAGGCGCATGTCGATCAGCCGCTGGCAGTCTGGTTCATCGAAGATATCGCGCGCCAGCGACTCGCTGGGCTTGACACGCAGGTAAGCCAGCTTGGACTGCTCGCTCAACGTCTCCCACACCGAAAGCCAGCCAATGAGGCCGTACCAATCAACATTCAGATGCTTCATACCTGGGACTCGCTGGTGAAAAGCGTCTGCTCGTCCTCGGCGATCAGCGCGGCGTCGCCCTGCTCCGCGTCCACGATGCGATACTGGTACCCCTGCTCGCACAGGAAGAGCTGACGGTTCAGCGCGAACTCCTGCTCGCGCGTCTCGCGGGTGACGAGGCTGTAGAAGTGCGCCTGGTTGCCGTTGCGCTTGGGGCGAAGCAGTCGGCCGAGGCGCTGGGCCTCCTCCTGCCGCGAGCCGAACGTGCCCGAAACCTGGATCGCCAGCGACGCGTCGGGAAGGTCCACGGCGAAATTGGCGACCTTCGACACCACCAGCACCGGCAGCTCGCCGTGGCGAAAGGCCTCGAAAAGCTTGTCACGCTTACGCTGCCCCGTCGAGCCGGTCAGCAGCGGGGCGTCCAGCGCCGTGGCAAGCTTCTTGAGCTGCTCGACGTACATGCCGATGACCAGCGCCGGCTCGCCGTCATGCAGCGCGAGAATCCGTCGCACCAGCGCCGCCTTGGCGGGGTTCTCCGAGGCGATGCGGAACTGCTGACGAGCCTCCGCCAGGGCGTACTCGGTCCGCTTCGCCTCGGGCAGAGGCAGGCGCACCTCCGTGCAGCGTGCCTTGGCGATCCAGCCCTGTCGCTCCAGCGCCTTCCAGGGCACGTCGGCCTTCTTCGGCCCGATCAGCGCGAACACGTCATCTTCGCGGCCATCCTCGCGCACCAGCGTCGCCGTCAGCCCCAGCCGACGCCGCGCCTGGAGCGTGGCCGTGACCTGAAACACCGGCGCCGGCAGCAGGTGCACCTCGTCATAGATGATCAGCCCCCAGTCGCGGCGGTCGAACAGCGCCAGGTGCGTGAAGTCGCCCTGCGTCGAGGCACGGTGCGTGAGAACCTGATAGGTGGCGACGGTGACCGGGCGGATGTCCTTGGCGCTGCCGGTGTATTCGCCGATGTGCTCGGGTTCGAGGTGTGTCTTGTCCAGCAGCTCGCCCATCCATTGCCGCACCGCCGTGGTGGAGGTGGTGAGGATGAGCGTCGAGGCTGCGACGCGCTCCATGCACGCCATGCCCACGATCGTCTTGCCCGCGCCGCAAGGCAGCACGACCACGCCGCTGCCGCCATGCTCACCGCCGGCGGCGTGAAACGCCTCGGCCGCCTCGTGCTGATAGGCCCGCAGCGCGAACGCCTCGCCCTGGACGCTCTGCTCGCGCAGCCGCACCGCCAGCGGCTCGCCCGGCGTGTAGCCCGCCAGATCCTCGGCCGGGAAGCCCGCCTTGACCAGTGCCTGCTTGAGTCGGCCGCGGTCGGCCGCGGGAATGCGAAACCGCTTCCCGTCGTCGCAATCGCTCAGCAGCGGGGCCGTCTCGCGATGCCCCGCGATCAGCTCCGCCAGGGCCGCATCGTCGCACTCGAGGCGCAGGGCCTCGTCGCCGTCGCGCACCAGGCGCAGCCGGCCGTAGCGCGACGCGTAGTCCCGCACCTCGCGCAACACGTTGGCCGGCGGCGGGTAACGCGAATACTCCTCCAGCGCCGCGACGATCGCGTCCGCCGCATGCCCGGCCGCGCACGCGTTCCAGATCGACAGTGGCGTGATCCGGTACGTATGCACGTGCTCCGGCGACTTGACCAGCTCCGCAAAGCCCAGCAGCGCGTCGCGAGCCTGGGCATAACGCGGCGAGTCGACCTCGGCAAGAATCGTGTGGTCGCTCTGCACGATCAACGGGTTGTCGCTCACACTGCTCATCCCTGATCCGCATGCTCCGGTCACGCAACTGAGAGGCGGATTCTAACGGGTTACGCGGATTGACAAGGAATCCGCCCTTCCAGATCGCCCGTCGCACCCTCGTCGAGCGGCCGCGCGGAAAAGGACGTGTTGAGTGCAAAGGGGGAGGTGACGAGCGCATCGTCCCCGACTTAGCCAAGTTTGTGGATGCCGAAAATGACTTCACGCTCACACCACCGAACGAGCAGGACCAATCGGCGTGTGACTGTGTGGCTTCCCCAGGACATCACGGATGCGTGCGTCAGCGAGGCTTCGGAAAAGTATCCCTTGGAGACCGGGGGCACATTCCTGGGGTGGTGGGGCGACCCCTCCACCGCGGTCATCGCGAGCATGATCGGTCCCGGCCTCGAGCCACTGGACCGACAGGCGGCGAACCTGCTGTTCCGCCTGGTCAGCTACCGCTACGGCCGCGGCTCGATGTGCATCA
>SKPT01000133.1 GCA_007119405.1 Phycisphaeraceae bacterium | reverse complement strand
GAGGACCAGGACGCGGCATTGCGGCTGGCGATGGCGGCCGCCGCGACCAACCTGCCGCGAATCGAGGCCGCGGTGCGTGAGATCCTGCTGGCGGTGGGCGAAGACCCGGACCGGCCGGGGCTACGCGACACACCGGCTCGCGTGGCGCGGTCGTACGCCGAGTTGTTCAGTGGCGTGGGGCGCAGCCCGGCCGTGCACCTGGGACGGGTGTTCGAGCACAGCACCGATGACGCGGTGATCGTGCGCGACATCGACTTCTTTAGCCTGTGCGAGCACCACCTGCTGCCGTTCTTCGGGCAGGTGCACGTGGCGTATCTGCCCGCCGAGGGCCAGGTCGTGGGCTTGTCCAAGCTCGCCCGGGCGGTTGAGACCTACGCGCTGCGGCCGCAGATGCAGGAGCGCTTCACCGAGCAGATCGCCGACGCCCTGGACGAGCACCTTCAGGCCCGGGGCGTGGCGGTGATCGTCGAGGGTGAGCATTTCTGCATGAAGATGCGCGGCGTACGCCAGCGCAACGCGCGCATGGTCACCTCGGCTTTTCGCGGGCGCCTGGCCCAGGATGCCAATCTCAAAGCGGTGACGTTGTCGTTGATGGGACGTCCGGAAGCGGGGCAGGGCCGGGGCTTCGAGAGCTGAGTGCTGCATTGAGTTCATCGCCTTCGGAGCGTTTCCGAAGGTGGGTCGCGTCAACGTGAGCTGACGGGAGTCAGCCGAAGGAGCAGACGATGAAGACTATCGATGTGATTGCGGCGGTGTTGCTGGTGGTCGGTGGGCTGAACTGGGGCCTGGTGGGCGTGGCGCAGTTTGACCTGGTGGCGACATTGTTCGGCGGCGGTGATGCGATCCTGGCGCGTGTCGTGTACGTCCTGGTGGGTGTGGCGGCGGTCTACCAGGCGGCACAGTTCAAGGCCATCCAGCACCGCTGGGGTTTCAAGCCGGCTTTTTCATGAGTTTTCATGCCAACGCGCCGGGTGTACCGGCGATGGAAGTGATCATTGGTGAGTCTTGCACACTCCTTTATGGAGCTTTGAGATGAGTCGTAATGTCAACGTCTGTCGGATCTGGGCTTGGAAGGCGCCGCTGGTGACGGTCGCGGCGCTGGCGCTGCTCGCGGCGCCGGTTCTGTCGCTGGCCGGTCATTACAACAGTCAACGGGGTCAGGGCGACCAGCGCCGGCAGAAGGACATCGTGGACACGGCGGCGGCGAATGAGTCGTTCGCGATCCTGGTTGCGGCGATCGAGGCGGCGGAACTGGTCGACGCGCTCAAGGGCAAGGGGCCGTTCACGGTCTTCGCTCCCACCAACGAGGCTTTCGAAGCGTTGCCCGAGGGGACGCTGTAAAGCCTGCTTGAGCCGGAGAACAAGGAGTTGCTCCAGTCGATCCTGACCTACCACGTGGTGGCCGGGCGTTACCCGAGTCCGCGGCTGATCAACACCCAGCCCACGCTGACAACGCTTCAGGGCGGCGAGTTGAAGGTCAGCGTTGAAGACGGCACGGTGACGGTCGGGACCGCTACGGTCACGGCCACGGATATCCGAGCGACCAACGGCGTGATCCATGTGATCGATTCGGTGCTGATGCCGCCGGCAGCCGAAGAGTGACCCGCTCGAACCATCACACGAGGTTGGCGCAGGCCCCGCCCCTGGGCCTGCCCAGCCCTCGCGCCCGTCGCCGTCCGGCGATGGGCGTTTTTCATGATCGCACGCGCGCGGCATACCATCCTGGACATCGCACCAGACAATGACGGCAAGGAAGGTGAGTTGAGCATGAACCAGATCCAGCAGGTCCCCGGGCATTCGCCGTCGGGATCCGACTCACCCGCTCACGGGACGGTGCTGCTTACCGGCGCCACGGGTTACATCGGGGGCCGGCTCGGGCCGCGGCTGCTCGAGGCGGGCTATCGCCTGCGCTGCGTGGTGCGATCAAAGCGGAAGCTCGCCGGCCGCGTCTGGGCAAACGATGCCCGCGTGGAAATCATGGAGCTGAGCCTGGACGACGTGGATCGGCTCAGTGAGGCGATGCAGGGCTGTTGCGCGGCCTACTACCTCGTCCACTCGATGCAGGCAACCGGGCACGGCTACGCGGAGGAGGATCGCCGGTTGGCGAGCGCCTTCGCCGAGGCGGCGAGCCGGGCCGCGCTGGGGCAAATCATCTACGTGGGCGGGCTGGGCGAGCTCGGCGATCGGCTGAGCGAGCACCTGAGCTCGCGCCGCGAGGTCGAGCACGTGCTCGCGGCCGGCGGAACACCTGTGACCGTCCTGCGGGCGGCGATGATCATCGGCTCGGGTTCGGCGTCGTTCGAGATTCTGCGCTACCTGGTCGAGCGCCTGCCGATCATGATCACGCCACGCTGGGTGGACACACAGGTGCAGCCGATCGCCATCCGCAACATGCTGCATGACCTGGTGACGTGTCTCGATGCGCCCGAGGCGATCGGGCAGACGCTGGACGTCGGCGGCCCGGACGTGCTGACCTACCGGGAACTGATGCAGATCGCCGCCAAGGCCATGGGGTTGCGGCGGCGGTGGATCATTCCGGTGCCGGTGCTCACGCCGCGGCTGAGCGCGTTGTGGATTCACCTGGTGACGCCGGTGCCGTACCGGATGGCCCGGCCGCTGGGCGAGGGGCTTCGCAACCGCGTGGTCTGCCGCGATGATCGCGCCCAGCAGTTAATGCCGCAGCGGCTCTTGACCGTCGCCGAGGCGATCGACGAAGCACTTGGCCGGCACAAGCAGGGCGAGGTCGAGACGGCCTGGAGCGATGCGGGCGCGCTGCCGGGCGACGCGGCGTGGGCGGGCGGCACCGAGTTCGTCGATCAGCGTCGCGTGCAGGTGCAGGCGTGCGCCGAGGCGGTGTTCGAGGCCGTGTGCCGCGTCGGCGGCGCCCATGGCTGGTATGGGGCGAACGGTCTGTGGCGGCTGCGCGGGGCGATCGATCGGCTGGTCGGCGGCCCGGGCCTGCGACGCGGCCGGCG
>SKPT01000200.1 GCA_007119405.1 Phycisphaeraceae bacterium | reverse complement strand
GGCGTGCACAGCTCGCATGTGAGACGAAGCGTCTCAATTTCGCTCGTGGTGAACGGCTTGTCCGCGTCGCGTTCCACGGCCAGCACCGCCTCGACCTGCCCGCCGCGGCGCAAGGGCAGCAGGCAGATCGCCTCACCCCCCTGCTCCCGGGCGACGGCCTCGGCGGCGCGGCTGACGCTGCCCGCCTCCTCCGGCACCGGGTAGACGACCTCCGTGTCCTGGTCCAGGCACTCCTCCATCGCCAGCTCCAGGCTCTGGACCAGCTCCATCTGCCGCGTGAGCTTTTCCGTGTGGCTCATGGCCACGAGCTTGACGTAGCGCCCGGAGAGGATGCCCAGCGCCGCGCGGTGGGCGCCGAAGCCGGCGGCGATCTCGTTGCACAGCGCCATGGCCGCGGTGCGCCAGCGCCGGGCGTCGTTGACCGCGGCGAGCACCTCCTGCGCCTGCTTGAGCCGGCGCAGGTCCGTGCCGCGGCGGCGCATCGTCAGCCGCATCTCGTAGAGGCTCAGCAGCGCGGTCGAGAGCTCGAGGCGCTGCTGGATGTCGCCGATCTGCCCGCGTGGCCTGGCGATGAGAAACGCCTGAACGCCGCGCACCACGCCGTCGCGCTTCAGCGGCAGGGCGACGATCTGCTCCGTCGGCTCGTGCTGATAGAAGCGCACCGCCGCCGGGCCGGGCTGCGCCGCCTGGACGATGCTGCGCTGCGATTCCATCACCCGCCCGGCCATGCCGCGGGCCTGCTCGATCCACGCGCCGCCTTCGCCCTCGGCCGCGGGACGCGCGCCGTCGTCGAACCACGCCAGCAGGCGAAGCTCCTGCCCCGGCTCGGCGCGGAAGATCGCGCCGGCCACCGCCGGGCCGAGCTGGCATTGCACGGCCAGCAGTTGGCTCAGGAACTGCGCGGCCGGGCCGTCGAACGAGACCAGGTGATCCACCAGGTCCGCCAGTTGCGGCGCAGTTTCAGTCTGGAGGCTCTGGTGCTGGGTCATCGGCTGGCCGACCGCTGGCGCGTGTCAGGGTAGGGTGGGTAGAGCGAAGCGAAACCCACCGGAGTGGCCGAGGATCCACGGCTATCGCGGTGGGTCTCGCTTCGCTCTACCCACCCTACATCAGAGCCGTTGTTGGGGGCCCGGGCTTACGAGGCGGACGACGGCTGGCGCCGCTCCTGAGCGTTGAGCTTCAGCTCGCCGAACTGCTGCTCGTGACGCTGCACGAGCTGGCCCAGCGCGATCGCCAGCCGCTTGGCCGTGTAATAGTTCATCACGATCCGGTCGTTGGCCTGGAAGAGAACCTCGCGGTTGGGCTGGTTCTGGCCGGCCGCGTCGGTCTGGCTGCCCGGCGTCTGCTGGAGCAGGTTCAGCCCGAAGTCGATGAGCACCTCCTCGGCCGTGGCGTGCGAGCGGAAAGCGTTGGCGTAGCTCGTGGTCATGTTCCGCTCGTCCAGGCGCAGCCGGACCTGCTGCTGGCCGGTCTGCTGCGCCGCCTGATCGTTGACATCGGTGCTGCTGGAGGAATGCTCTGCCATGCTTGGGTCACCTTCGTTGGTGTTGGAGGAATTAAGTCAGCCGGACGTCGCTCGGTTCCGTCGGCCGCGTCGGCCCAGCAGCACCAGCCCCGCGCCAAGCAGGGCCACGCTCGCAGGCTCGGGCACGACGTTGACCGTGGAACTGGTGAAGCTGACCTGCTCGTCAATGTCCTGGTCCTGGCCGTCCACGAAATCCGCGGCCGCGTCGCCGAACGGGCCAAGCTCCAGGCTGAACTGGCCAACCTGCTCCAGGACCTGGAACGCGATGCTGCCGAGGTACGTGCCGTCGTACGGCTCGGGCAAGCCGGGGCCGCCGAACAGGTCCACCTCGCCGCGGAAGCGGACGAAGGCCCCGGCGGGCCCGAGCTCGCGCAGGCCCGGGCCCGTGCCGAAGGCGTCGCTGTCCAGGGCGGCGGGCAGCACCACGTCGTTGTCGACGTCGTCGATGGCGAGGTAGCCTTCGTAGCCCGCGACGCGCAGCGCCGCGCCGAAGAGGCCGGCGGGCCAGGGCGTTTCCCCGGGTTCGCCGGCGTCGGCGTCGTAGTGGATGTCAACGGTCAGCGTCTGGCCGGGCTCGAGCTCGTAGTGGGGCTGGTCGAAGCGGACGATCAGGTCCGCCGCGGCGGGCGAGGCCAGCGCCGCGCCCAGCGCAAGGGCAAGCATCGCGGCGGTGGATTTGGTAACGCTGCCTTTCATCCCTGTCTCCTCCGTCCTGGGTCGCCTCGGCGTTGGTGGTTGTGCGACAGGCACTTGCCTTTACCGACGTGGCGACGAACATGCAGTGTAATGCCCCAGGCGGGCCCGTCAACGATCCTCCGCCACACCGCCGGGCTCTGAGGCCGCGACGCCGTCACGATCCTCACGCTCGGCCGGTTCTTCCAGCGGCGTGGGCGGCCAATGCAGGCTCACCCGAAACCCCGCCGGCAGGGCGAGATCAGGGTTGCCGATCTCGAAGACCGCCCGGAACGTGCCGGTGGCCAGGTCGACCATCGGCTCGATGACCTTCAGCCGCCCGCGCAGCTCCGCCTCCACCGGGGCATCGCCCGCCAGGCGGTAGCTCCGGCCGGGCTCCAGCCGGTGGTAGAGCGTCACCGGCAGGTTCAGCTCCGCGTGCAGCGGGTCCAGCGCCACCAGACGCACGACCCCGTCATTGGCCGCCATCCCGGCGCCCGCCTCGGCCAGGCGCTGGACGATCACCCCGGCGAAAGGCGCCTCGATGCGGTGGCGATCCAGCCGGAGCCTTTCCATTTCATGCTCAACGCCCGCCAGCGCCAGGGCCTCCTCGACCCCCGCCAGCGCCGCCTCGGCGCGCTCCAGCTCCGATTCGCGCCGCAGCACCTCCCACTCGCTGGCCGCGTCCCGCTCGTAAAGGCCCCGCGCCCGCGCCAGCTCCCGCTCGGCCTGCCGGAGCACGGCCTGGGCCTCGCGGCGATCGGCCTGGCGCTCGGCC
>SKPT01000235.1 GCA_007119405.1 Phycisphaeraceae bacterium | reverse complement strand
CGGCGTTTCGAGACGATGCTGAAGGCGTGAGCGATGACCAAGCGCGTGGACTTCGAGGTGGCGGACTGGGGCGAGCTGGCGTCGGGGCCGGCGACGTGGTCGGGTTACGCGGCGGCGGTGATGGGCCTGGGTCCGGCGGGGTATTGGCGCGAGCTGGACGCGGCCGGGCAGGAGGTGGTGGAGCTGACCGGTGGGGCGCCGGGTCTGGAGGTCGTGGGCGGCGCGTCGGCGGTGGCGGGGCCGGTGGCGCGCGACGCAACGACGGCGGTCCATCTGCCGGGCAGCGGCAACCGGGCGCGGGCGGGGCAGAACATGATCCCCTCGGCGGCGGATGCGACGTACACGCTGGTGTTCTGGCTGCGGACCGAGCAGAGCGAGCTCGGGATGTACGTCGTCGATCATGCCAACGCGTGGTGGGTCGGCACGTTCGAGGACGGCCGCCTGGCGGTGGGGATTCACGGCTCGGTCGTGCTCGAGCATGGCGGGCAGGACCATCGCGACGGCAAGTGGCACCAGGTCGCGGTGAGGCGGTCGGCCAACGGCGACATGGCGCTGTGGCTGGACGGCCAGCAGGTCGACACCGGCTCGCACACGTCCGCCGTTTCGCCGGCGATGGACGGGTTCCGGATCGGCCACGAGATCTTCGGCGTCAATGGCGACCTGGGCGAGGTGGCCCTGTACGAGCACGTGCTCGGCGCGGCGGAGGTGGTCGGGCTGTGGCAACGCGGGCGCGCGGTGTTCGCGCCCGCGGCGTGAAGCGGGCGATGCAGCGGTTCAGCGGAGGGTGGTGTGCTGATGGGCGTGACGTTGATGCAGAGCGAGGCGGCGGGTTTTCCCGATCGCGGCACGCTGGGCATGCGGGTGGCGTGCGAGCCGGGCAACGATGGGGCGTTCATCGAGCATGCCCTTGGGGGGGGTGAAGGATCGCGTGCACGTGCGCGTGATGCTGCGCGGCGGCGCGGCCGCGGGCGGGGCGGCGTGGATCGCCGGCGGGCTCGATGGCGATCGCGTCAACACCTGGCATGTCGATTACGACGCGGATACGAAGGTGGCGCGGCTGGTCGTGGGCGACGAGCACGTGCTCGAGGCGGACGTGGGCGAGCGCCCCTGGCACGCGGTGGAGGTGAAGGTCGATGCGTCGGCGGGCGAGGCGGCGCTGTGGGTGGACGGGCTGCTGCGCGATGAGCTCAGCGGTGATCTGTCCGGCGCGGTGACGGCGTATGCCTGGCTCGGCGCGGTGTTCAAGGACACGGCGCTGGCGGGGGTGATCGACCTGGACGAGTGGGCGGTGGGTGAGTCGTACATCGGGCCGGTGGTGGTTGAGCCGACAGGCGCGCATGCGGACGATCCGGCGCGTTGGCTGGTGGTGTACAACGCGTCGGTGGCCGGTGCGTGGGACTGGGCCGAGGCGTACCGCGCGGCGCGGGGCGTGCCGTATGCGAACCTGCTTGGCCTGGCGCTGCCGACGGAGGAGGTGATCGACGGGCCGGGGTACGCGGCGCTGGTGGAGGCGGTGAACGCGTACCTGGCGCAGACGGGGCTGGATGAGCAGGTCATGGGCGTGCTGCTGGGCCATGGTGTGCCGGGCTATGTGGATTTCCACGATCTGGGCGAGCAGCACCTGGACCCGGTGCCGGCGCTGATGCATTCGCCGGCGTCGGATCATTGGCCGGTGTTCAACCACCTGGCGGCCGATGCGATGCCGCAGCGGCCGACGTTCGCGGACATGTTGGGCTGGCGAATGACGGCGCGGATGGATGGGGCGGACGTGGCGGCGTCGCAGGCGTTGATCGAGCGCGCCGACGGCGTGATGGCCGCGGGCCTGGGCGAGGCGGGCGCCGGCGGGGGGCGGCTGTGGTTCGATCCTTTTGCCGGCGGCGACCCGGCGCAGGACTGGGGCACGGCGCAGATGCTCGACTGGTGGCAGAGCATCGACCGGCAGCGGACGCGGCTGGCGGCGCAGATCAGCGGTGACGTGAGCGAGCCGGGGCAGTCGGCCTCGTTTGAGTCGATCGCCGAGGACGCGTGGTACTGGGGCTGGGGCCAGCCGGCGGTGGTGACGGGGTTCTTCGGCGAGCCGGGCGGCCGGCGGGTGTGTTGCGTGGAGCTGTCGCTGCCGGGCGAGGCGCGGACGCTGCGCAGCGGCGGCGGGTCGAACTGGATCGAGGCGGCGCTGTCGGCGGGCTACGCGTCGGCGGCGGCGTCGAGCAAGTCGTACTCGCCCAGCGCGGTGCCGTACCCGCGGCCGTTCTTCGAGGCGCTGCGGCGCGGCTGGACGCTGGGCGAGGCGTGGATGGTGGCGCTGCCGATGGTGCGTGAGGGCTTGTACCTGGTGGGCGATCCGCTGATGCGGGTGGGCTTCGAGCGTGCGGGCTGGGACGTGTATGGGCCGATGCGACGGGTGACGGAGTTGCGCGACGATGAGCCGGCGGCGATGCGGCGGGCCGAGGCGCGGTCGCTGGCGCTGGGCGAGGCGCTGCGGCCGGTCGAGGGCGAGGCGGGATACTACGTGGTGCGTCGCGTGGATGAGGCCGGCCGTCGCGAGGCGGGGCTGCGCGGTGTGCGGGTGATCAACGATCAGGGCGTGGCGCGGCGGCCGGCGTGGATGCCGGTTTGGCCGGGGCATCGCGATTGGCCGGTGCGGGTCGAGGCCGGCGAGGTGGTGGTGCGCGCGGTGTGGGAGCGCGACATCGCGGCGTGTGGCGTGAGCGAGGTGGTGCTGGAGGGGAAGGCCGACGGGGCCTCGGAGCCGGTGACGATGGCGGCGTTGACGCCGCAGCCGCGGCAGCGCGTGGCGGAGGTGCGCGTGGCGTTGCCGGAAATGTCGGGGCGGTATCGCTGGCGCGTGGTGTCGCGGGATGGGGTGGCGCAGATGACGCCGTGGTCGGCGGTGGTGCGGCCGCGGGCCAAGCGCGAGGTGGGGATTGAGCTGGCGTGAGGGCGCGTGGGTGATCGGAGGGGGCATGCCCCGGGTTTG
>SKPT01000359.1 GCA_007119405.1 Phycisphaeraceae bacterium | reverse complement strand
CCCGTCAGATCCGCCTGCCCGGGAAGCCCGAACGCCACCGTGCGCCGGCTGCCGGGCGGACCGAAGCTCGCCGTGCCCGCGTTGGCGCGCCACAGCCGCATGTCGCGGCGCGTGCCGAACGTCCGCAGGATCTGGTTCTGGATCTGCTTCTCCTTCATGGCAGCATTGGCATCCCTGCCAGCATCCGGAACCCGTCGGCAAGCCGCTCGCCGTAGCTGCGCGTGCGTCGGATCCCGCCGCGTCCCTGCATCTCCGTGTTCAACACCACGTCACCGTTGCCCCGGCCGCGCTCACTCGGGCCCATCGCCGCGAGCAACCGATCGCGCTCGATGAGCGTGCACTCGATGCATTTTTCCCGCTCGGGCACATAGAACACCGCACCGCACGCGCACTGCTTCCGTTCATCGCTCATGCGACCGCTGCCTCCAGTTGCTGCCGGACCCGCTCCATGCAGGCCTCATCCCGAACCTGACTGACGAACCCCCGCGGCCAGTGGCCGAACACCTCGCGGAACTGATGTGATGCCCAGCCATCCTTGAACCCCCGCTCGCGCGCAACACCGAGCAGATCCTGGTAGTGCGCCCGCTTCTGCTCCTGCGACGCGTTGGCGGGATCCACCAGGTCGCCATCGACGACCAGCGGCCTGACGCCGAAACGCTCCTGGAAGCGGAACACCGCCCAGCCGGGCTTGTACCCCAGCGCCTCGCGCTCCATCTCCAGCGCGTCCCAGATCTGCTTGCGATAGGCGAAGCTCGTGTCGTCGAAGGCGACCAGCTCGTCGTCGCCGTGGATCGCGGGACGATCCCGGCCGCCGACCAACTGCGGCGGCGGCAGATAGCCGCACTCGGGGCAGCGCTCCCGGCTCTGCTCGAACAGCAGCCCGCACGCCTGGCACCGCTTCAGCCCCAGCGTGTCCTCGTCGGCCGGCCGAGTCTTGCCGTTCAGGGAGTAGTTCAGCCGGCGCGTCACCAGGCCGTGGACGTGATGGTTGCCCGCATGATCGAGGACGATCGCCCCATCCTTGCCCTCGCACGCCCGCATGACACGGCCGATCATCTGCAGATGCAGGTTCAACGAGGCCGTGGGGCGGGCGATGATGGCGCACTCCAGCGCTGGCAGATCCCATCCCTCGGTCAGCACCATGCAGTTGGACAGCACCAGCGTCCGGCCCGACGCCAGGCGCCCGAGCATCGCCTCACGCTCATCCCGGGGCGTCGAGCCATCGAGGTGCTCGGCCGGGACGCCGGCGTCGTTGAACGCCTCAGCAATCGCCTTCGAGTGCGCCACGTCGACGGCGAACGCGATCGTGCGCCGGCCCGCCGCCCGCTTCTGCCAGGTCTCGACGATGTCGGCGTTGAGCTCGTGTGTGTTCGCGCGCTTCGACAACTCGCCGATGCGGTAGTCGCCGGCGATGCGCTTGAGCCCCTGCAGGTCCGGCTCCTTGCTCGTCCACACCTTCGGGGCATGCAGCACGCCCGCCGCACACAGCTCATCCGGACAGGCCGCGACCACGATCTCGCCGAACAGGTCACCCAGGCCGCGCCCGTCGAGCCGGAACGGTGTCGCCGTCAGCCCCACGAGATGTGCATCCGGGTAGGCATCGAGGATGCGTCCGTAGCTCGCCGCCGAGGCATGGTGCGCCTCGTCAATAACGATCAAGTCCGCGGGCGGCTTCGCACGCCGGCTCAATGTCTCCACCGACGCCACGTGCACCTGCGTCGGTCGGCCGTCGAGCAGAGCGCCGTTCCGGCCCTGCACGCCGGCCATGACGACGTCCGTCGCCAGACCGTGCGCCTCCAGCCGATCCGCCGCCTGCTCGACCAGCTCTTTCCGGTGCGCCAGCCACAGCGTGGGCACATCGAGCCGCTCGACCAGCGCCGTGCCCATCACCGTCTTGCCGGAGCCGGTGGGGGCGCCGAGGATCGGCCGCTGATCCAGCGCATCGGCCGTCCGCCGCACCGCCTCGTCCTGGTAATCGCGCAGCGCCAGCTTCATCGGCCCCCCCTCATCACCGTGGTCAGCACCGGATAGGCCCCGTCCTCGACCAGCACGAGCTTCATCCCCTCGTGCCGCAGCACGCCCCGGCTGCGCCCATGCTTCTGAATCGCCTCGAGCGTGATGCGCGACAGCCAGGCGTGCAGGCCCTCGTCCGGCTTGCGCGACCGCTTCCACTGCTTGAGGCAGCGCGTCGACGCCCGGTCGATCGCGTGGCCGGTGACCTCCAGCGCCGGCACGTGCGCCCCGCGCCGCTCCAACTCCGCCAGCGCCGCCTCGGCCATCTCGTGCTGGGCCCGGACCATCCAGCGCAGGTAGCTCTGCGGCACGCGCGTGATCCGCTCGCCGGCGTGCTTGCCGTTGACCATCCGCAGGTTGTGCGTCGTGGAGGTGCTCACGCAGCCACCTCCTCCCGCGCCCCCGCCCGCGCCACCACCGGCTGCACCGGCATCGGCGCCGGGCCCGTCGGCACCGCCTCAGCCGCGGGCGGATCGTCGTCATCGGACGCGGCCTTCAGCCGCGCGACAACCTCATCATGCTCCGCCGCCAGACCCTTCAGGAAGGCGATGTCGCCGTTGCGCTCACCCTTGCCGTTGTCGCGAGCGAGCGTTCGCGCCCACGCCGTGTAGATCCGCGCGTCCTTCTCCAGCAGCGCGATCGTGCAGCGCAGATCATCCCTGTTGACATGCTGTCTCTGGAACATGCTCCACCTCCCTCAGAACGGCGTGATCTTGTCCGGGCCCTGGTCGCGCACGAGGCCCCAGTCCTGCGGCGTGAACTGCTCGGGCTGCTTGCCCGGCACCAGCTCGCCCAGCACAGCGAACCACTCCTTCTCGATGCGCGCCCGATCCCACTGCTCCGGACAGGCCATGACGAACGCCTCCCACGCCTCGTCCAGCGTCGACGGTGCCGGGGTCGCTGAGGGGGCAGGAGGTGGCGTCGCCGTCGCGGCTGTAGCACTGCCCGGGGCCGGGGCCGGCGCCGCCGGCTTG
>SKPT01000388.1 GCA_007119405.1 Phycisphaeraceae bacterium | reverse complement strand
GTCGGATCAGGGGTTGGCGATCCCTTCACGCAGCCCGCAAGCCTAACGCGCCGGCGGACGACGGTTGTGACGATACCTCGCCGGCGATACGCTCTGGCCGGTGCGCTAAATGTGGCAAACGCTGGTCATCTACGGTTCGCAGGTCTTCGCGGCGCTGTACATTCCCATCGCGATCCTCGCCTCGATCCACGTCGTGCTGCACAAGGACGACGAACGGGCGGCGATCGGCTGGGTCGGGCTGATCTGGCTCTCGCCGATCATCGGAGGCCTGCTTTACTGGTTCTTCGGGATCAATCGCATCCGCCGCAAGGCCCACGTGCTCAAGGCGGACCAGCCCGCGGTCCGCGTGGCGCCCGATCAGAGCGTGGCCTCGGAACAGCACATCCGCGCCGTCCTGGGTGACCGCGGCGAGCACCTGCGCCCGCTGATGCATCTGGTCGGCCGGTTGACCGATCGCTCGTTGCTCGCCGGCAACGCCGTCAAGCCGCTGATCGCCGGTGACGCCGCTTATCCCGCCATGATCGAGGCCATCGACCACGCCCGCCAGAGCGTGGCCATGAGCAGCTACATCTTCGACAACGACCGCGCCGGGCGGATGTTCCGTGACGCCCTGGCGCGGGCGGTCAGGCGAGGCGTTGAGGTGCGCGTTCTGATCGACGACGTCGGCTCACGCTACACCTGGCCGCCGATCGTCCGCTCCTTGCGAAGAGCCGGCATCCCGACCGCGCGGTTCCTGCCGTCGATGATCCCTTGGAGCGCGTCGTATGCCAACCTGCGCAACCACCGCAAGCTGCTGATCGTCGACGCCGCCGTCGGGTTCACCGGCGGCATGAACATCCGCGCGGGCAACCTGCTCGACGCCGCCCCCCGGGCGCCCATCCACGACCTGCACTTCCACCTCGAGGGCCCCGTCGTCGCCCATCTGCTCGAGGCGTTCGCGGAGGACTGGGTGTTCACCACCGGCGAGCAGCTCACCGGCGAGCCGTGGTCCCCGGGCCCCGAGCCGCGCGGCCAAGGGCTGGCGCGCGGCATCGCCGACGGTCCGGACGAGGACTACGACAAGCTGCGTCTCACGCTGATGGGCGCCCTGTCGGCGGCGCGGCGGCGCGTCGTGATCGTCACGCCATACTTTCTGCCGGATGACGCGCTGCTCACGACGATGGGTGTGGCCGCCCAGCGCGGCGTACGCGTGCAGGTGATTTTGCCCGAGCGCAGCAACCTGAGACTGGTGCAATGGGCCGTGACCGCCACCCTGCCGCGCACCCTGGCGCACGGCAGCGAAGTGTGGCTCAGCCCGGCGCCGTTCGATCACTCCAAGCTCATGGTCGTCGACGACGCCTGGACGTTGCTAGGCTCGGCGAACTGGGACGCGCGGAGCCTGCGCTTGAACTTCGAGTTCAACGTCGAGTCCTACGACCCGGCGCTGGTGGGCCGGCTTAACGGCCTGATCGACGACAAGCTCGCCCACGCACGCCGCCTTGACGCCACCGAACTCGCCCGCCGCCGCCTTCTCGTGCGCATCCGCGACGGCGTGGCGCGCCTGGCGTCACCGTATCTCTGAGGCACGCTTCGGACCCACTGATAGCAATGTTGATCCTGCGTGGGCGGTCATCGTTGGGTTGCGGTGGGGCGGGCCAAACGGGAACGGTTCAAAATGTTGTTCCAACCGTGACGCCGGCGCTCACGGCCACCCCTGGTGTGCTCAGCTTTTTCGTCACCACGGCCGCATCGGGATCTTCGGAGCTCAGCCCCGCACTGGCCGCAGAATCACGTCGATATACCTGCTCGCCCCCCCCCTTCCGATTACGTTGACGTACACCAGTCTGCGCAGGGGCACGGGGGCGCGGACACACTCCAGGTTATCGCCATCGAGCACCTTCCATGGTTCCGCCCACCAGAACGCCTCGCCCTTGGACCGCAGGCAACGGCGAGGTAGGATAGCAACTGGCTTGAATTGATCTCGGGGCTGTCCGAAGTCGTGGATCGGCAGCGCGGGTATGGGTCCAACCGCCGCCGGCCAGCGCCGAAGCCTCGCCATCAAGGAGGGCGTCATGTCACAAGGCTCGTTTCCGAACAACCGGCTTCGTCCGATCTGTGCCTACCTCGGTCGGGGCCTCGCCCTGCTTGTACCGCTCGTCCTCGCCGTCTCGCTGGCATCAGCCGACGGCCCGCTGCTGATCTACGACACCGACTTCCGCAGCGACGTCGACGACGTCGGCGGCCTGGCGACCGCCAACGCCCTGGCCGACCTGGGCATGCTCGAACTCGCCGGCGTCGTCGCCTCCACCACCGGGCCTTACGTCGTCGGCGCCATCGATGCCGTCAACACCTACTACAGCCGCGACGACGTGCCCGTGGGTTTGATTGCCCCCGACCCGAACCTGGACACCACGCGCGGCAACGACGACTTCGCCCCCATCCTCGCCAACACCCAGCTCTTCGTCAGCAACCAGACCAACGCCACCGCCCCCATCTCCACAGACCTCTATCGCCAGCTCCTCTACGATGCTCCCGACGACAGCGTCAAGATCGTCGTCGTCGGTGGCCAGACCGCCATCCATCGCCTCATGCAGACCGGGGCGAACTACAACGACGACGGCATCGGCATGACCGGCATGGACCTGATCCAGAGCAGGGTCTCCGAGCTGGTCCTCATGGCGGGCAACTTCTCCAACTTCAACCACGCCGAGTTCAACGTCACCCTCGACGTCAATGCCGCCCAGCAGGTGGCACGCAACTGGCCCTCGCCCATCGTCTACTCCGGCTTCGAGGTCGGCAGCACGATCATGACCGGCTCGGCGCTGACCGATCCCGAGATCAACCCCGTCGCCCGCGCCTACGAGGCCTACCGCGGCACCGACGGCGGAAGCGGCACCATCGGCGATCGCCAGAGCTGGGACCAGACGGCCGTGCTCTACGCCGCCGCCGGCACCGCGTGGGAAGGCAACACGCTATGGCAGCGCAGCGACCCGCACGACATCGACTTCACCG
>SKPT01000426.1 GCA_007119405.1 Phycisphaeraceae bacterium | reverse complement strand
TTGCGGGACGCACGGCGGTTCGGGTTGTTCAAGGGTCCCGCTACCTTACTTGAGGCGCACTCCCGGCGTCGTCATGTTCAACACACGTCAGCAACCCATGATCGCTCAGCGCCTGGCGCAGCGCCGGCTCGAACGCGGCCCGCAGTGGCGCATTGGCGTAACCCACCCACGCCACCTCCGCTTCCAGGTTCAGCGGCGCGTCCAGCTCCGCCCCCGCCGCGTCGGTCAGCACCACGCCGGCGGCCTCGGCGATGCGGGCGGTGCACAGGTCGTAGGGGTGGCAGCACAGCCCCAGCGCCCGGCCGCGCTGCCGGAGGACCGGCGCCACCAGCGGGCGCAGGTCCGCCACCACGCGGTCGTGGCCCATCATCAGCTCATAGAGCTGCCCGCCGGTGCTTGCGTATTGATCTTCGAAGCACAGTGCCTTGCCCGCCGGCTGGGCGCCGAGCAGCGCGGCGGTGACCTGCTCGTCGATCGACGCCAGCACGTCGCGCGCCCCGGGAAAGAAGCGGGCGAAGCTGACGCAGCCATGCTCGATCCGCGTGGCGCGCGAGGGCCTGGGGGTCAGCGGCCGGCTCCGGCCGGTGAACCGATCGATCCGCCGCGCCTCGACCGGGCCCTGGCCACAGACCCAGAGTTGGTCGCAGGCGTGCTGCTTGACAAGCGGGATCTCCGTCTGCACCGCCAGCTCGATGTCGCGCAGCGACGTGGCCGGCCCGCGATTGGGCGCCACGCCCGTGAGGATCCACGCCGGGCGCTTCTGGTACATCAGCCCGCGCGTCCCGTCGATCGGGTCGACGAGCACGCGGAACACCGCGTCGGCGGCGCGGGCGGACCGCGGCAGGACCAGCCCCTCGCCGGGCAGGCCCTCGGCCAGCAGCAGCAGCGGTGTGTCAGCGGCGGCCTGCTCCAGGTGCTCGATCAACAACGCCTCGCCGACCTTGTCGATGGCGAAGATCGTGTCGCCCTCATCCTCGTGCGCCACCGCGGCGAGCTCCTCGACCGCCTGGGCCTCGCACCGCCGCACCACCGCGGCGCGGATCGCCTCGTGCATCTGCCGGATCGCCTCGAGCAGCCGCAGCGACTCAGCCATCGCTCACCTCGCTCATCGTCGCGTCCAGGTGGTGCACATCGCCGGCGACCGCGCGCAGCTCCGCCGCCTTGGCCTCCGGCCAGGTGTCGGCGATGAACCCGCCTCCGCCAACCTCCGGGCCGGCGAGGAACTTCAAGAGGTTCGGCCGACGCAGCGGCGGATGCAGCTCGATGTGGAACCCGAAGCCCGGATGCGCCCGCCCATCCGTCGGCGCCTGGTGCAGCGCCATGACGTAGGGAAACGGCATCGACCAGAGGTTGTCCAGCCGCGTCAGCGTGCGCTTGAGCACGTCGGCCAGGTCTTCGAGCTCACCCGGCGACAGCTCCGCGATGCTCGGCACCATGCGCCGCGGCGCGACGAATGTCTCGTAGGCGTAGCGGGCGCAGTAGGGCACGAAGCTGATCGCCTCGCCGCGCCGCTCGAGCACGCGCGAGCCGTCGGCAAGCTCGGCGGCGATCATGTCGCCCAGCAGCGATCCGCCGGTGCGCTCGTAATGCTCGGCGCACGCGGCGGCCTCCTGCTCGATCGTCGGAAACACGAAGTTGGTCGCGTAGATCTGGCAGTGCGGGTGCGGGTTGGACACGCCCACCTGCTCGCCGTTGTTCTCGAAGATGAGCACGTGGTTGACCCCGGCCCGGCCGCCAAGCTCGCGGTGCTGCTGCTGCCACGTCGCCAGCAGCTCGACGACGCGCCGCGGCTCGAGCTGCGCCAGGCGCAGGTCGTGACGCGGGTGGTAGCAGACGACGCGCGAGACCCCGCGGGCGGGGCGGGCGGCGTACGGGGCGGGCGGGTGCGTGGTGGATGTCGGCGCGTCACCGCCGACGCAGGGATGATCGTTGTCGAAGACGAACACGCCGGTGTAGGCGTCGTTGACCGCTCCGCCGACGCGTGCGTTGCCCGGGCACAGGTAGCAGCGCGGGTCGTACGCCGGCGCCGGCGCGGCCGCCGGGGCGTGCTCCTGCCCGGACCAGGGGCGGGCGTCGCGATGGGCCGCGATCACCACCCACTGCCGGCGCAACGGGTGCCAGCGCTGCTCCCAACCGGGCTGTGTCGATTGCGCTGCCACACGCGATCCCGTCCTTCGTCGTTCAATCGGCTTCGCCTGCCTGGCTCGCACCGGCCTTGTCCGGTTCGAGCACCTGCGCCTGCTTGCCGGCCCGCAGGGCTTCGACGTCCTGCACCTGCCGCCGGGCCGCCCCGCGCCATGCGCGCGTCGCGACGGTGGGCGTGGCCAGGCGGCGCCGCGCCGCCTCGATCGCCTGCGCATCGTACTTCGGCAACCACTGGGCCTGGGCCACGAGCATCTCGTCGGTCATCTGCCAGACCTCCTCGGGGTTGCACACCGCGGCCACCAGCGGATCGTGCAGCATCGCCTGCTTCAGCAGCGTCACGTCGCCGCGCACCGCCGCCTCCCGGGCCATGCGCTGCACGTCGATGCTCGCCCGGCAGGTCGCGGCGCACGCCAGCGGCAGTTCCAGGTTGGCGGTCATGTTGATCCCGAAGGCGTCGACCCACCCCGGCGCCTCGACCACGCAGTCGGCCGGCAGGCTCGGAATCACGCCGTGGTTGCGCACGTTGAAGTGGCCTCGATAGGGTCGCCCCGTCTCACGCGCCTCGATGATCCACGAGCCATGCTCACGCGAGCGCCGGTACTCGCTGAGCGGCCGGCCGGCCTCCTCGAGCCAGCGCGGGAAGTCCGTCTCGAACCAGTTGCGCCCCTCGGTGCACACGCGCAGGTACCCGCCCGTCTCGCCGCCGATCCACGTCTTGTCCGAGATCCACCGCGGGATCTCCTCCGGGCGCTTGCGGTACCACGGCAGGTACTCGCTCAGATGCCCGTTGCTCTCCGTCGAGTAGCAGCCGAAGCGGCGCAGCACGTCGATGCGCACCTTCTCCGT
>SKPT01000494.1 GCA_007119405.1 Phycisphaeraceae bacterium | reverse complement strand
TGTGGGAGGCGGTGGAGGAGGTTCCGGACGAGGAGCTGTGGCGGGTGCATGAGCGGCGGCGTCAGAAGCTGGTGATCTGGGCGCGGCGTCAGCTTCGGCGGCAACTGGAGGCGCGGGGCAAGAACCCGGAGCACATCCGCGAGACGATCGATGCGCTGAACCCCAACGCGCTGACGATCGGCTTCGCCCGGCGGTTCGCGACGTACAAGCGTGGCAACCTGTTCCTGCGCGACCCGCAGCGGCTGGTCAAGCTGCTGGCCGACGCCGAGCGGCCGATCCAGTTCCTGATCGCGGGCAAGGCGCACCCGGCGGACAGCGGGGGCAAGGAGCTGATCCGCCACATCGTCAGGTTCGCCCAGGACTCGGCCGCGGGACACAAGATCGTGTTCCTGGAGAACTATGACATCAACATCGCGCGCTATCTCGTGCAGGGCTGCGACCTGTGGCTGAACACGCCGCGGCGGGGGATGGAGGCGTCGGGCACGAGCGGGATGAAGGCGGCGCTGAACGGCGTGCTGAACTGCTCGGTGCTCGACGGCTGGTGGGACGAGGCCTACCGCAACGACCTGGGCTGGGCGATCGGCCGCGGCGAGGAGTACGCCAACCCCGCGCTGGCGGACGAGCTGGAGAGCCAGGCGCTGTATGACCTGCTCGAGCGTGAGATCATCCCGCTCTTTTACGAGCGCGACGCCCAGGGCATTCCGCGCACGTGGGTCGAATGGATGAAGCGCTGCATCGCCACGCTCGCGCCCGAGTTCAACACCAACCGCATGCTGCAGCAGTACACCGAGCAGCTCTACCTGCCGGCGCTGGCCCGGGCCCGTCAGCTCAACACGGGCAAGCTGGAGAAGGCCGTCGCCGTGGCGGCGCAGAAGGTCCGGCTGCGTCAGCACTGGGACAGCCTGCGCGTCGAGTCCGTCGACGCGCCGGTCCAGCAGGCGATCAACGTGCGCGAGCAGTTGCCCGTCAAGGCGATCGTGCACCTGGGCGAGCTCAAGCCCGAGGAGGTGCGCGTGCAGGTCTACACGGGTCGGATCGACAACGAGGACCGCCTGAGCGAGGGCAAGGCGGTCGACCTCAAGCATGAGCGCAGTTTGGGCAAGGGCCGGCACCGCTTCGCCGGGCAGATCGAAGCGGGCAACAGCGGGCGCTACGGTTTTGCGGTGCGTGTGCTTCCCGGGGGCGAGCTGCTTGACCGTCCGCCGCTGCCCGGGCTCATCCTCTGGGAGCGCAGCGACGCCCAGCCGCCGGCCCCCGAGCCGGAGCCGGCCCAGGAGCAGCAGGCCGCGCCGTAGAGCGTGCGTGATGCGGATCGCATTTGAATCGCGGGTGTGGAGGCAGGGTGTGTAAGGCGAAGCGAAACCCACCACGAACGTCGTAGAGCCTCACAAACCTGGTGGGTTTCGCTTCGCTCTACCCACCCTACAACGATGCCGCGCTGTGCACTGATCGCCGCCTGACACGGGCATCCTCATGCCTGGGCGTTGTCGATCGGCACGGTCAGGCGCACCCGTGTACCCCGGCCCGGGGCGCTGTCGACGTGGACCTGCCCGCCGAGCAGCTCCAGGCGCTGCTGGATCGAGAAGAGCCCGAAGCCTGAGCCGGCCGGCCTGGCCTGGGCCGGGTCGAAGCCCTCGCCCTGGTCCTGGACGACGCAAGCGAGCTGGCCGTGCTCGATGTCCAGGGTGAGTTGGGCGCGTCGGGCGTGGGCGTGCTTGACGACGTTGAGCAGCAGCTCGCGTACGGCGGTGAAGATGAGCACGCGCACCTGCTCGTCGTCGGGGTTCGCCTGGTCGGCACAGTGTGCCTCGACCTCGAGCTGCCACTGCTTCCGGCACCAGCGCGCCAGCCAGCGCAGCGCTGCGGGCAGGCCCAGGTCGTGCAGCGCCGGCGGGGTGAGCTCGGTGCTCAGGGAGCGCGACGTCTCGATGCTCTGGCCGATGAGCTGCTCCGCCTCGGCGATGGTCTGGGCGACGTCGCCCTGGCCGTTGCCGCGCGCCGCCGCGAGCCGCAGCCGGGCGGCGACGAGCAGTTGCTGGAGGTCGTCGTGCAGGAGCTGGGCCAGGCGTCGCCGCTCGCGCTGCTCGGCGTCGGTGAGCTCCTTGGCCATGGCCTGGAGCTGCGTGGCGCGGCGCGAGAGCTCCTCGGTGCGGTGGCGCACCTCGCGTTCGAGCAGCTCGTTGAAGCTCAGCAGTTGCTCCTGCTGGCGCTTGTGGTGCGTGATGTCGCGCACCACGGACAGGATCGCGGTGACGCCGTTGAGCGAGATCAGGTGCGCGCGGGCCTCGACGTCCACGGTCCGTCCGTCGCGGCGGCGGTGCGCCGACTGGGCGAGCACCGACTCGCCGCGGCGCAGGCGCTGCACGTAGTCGGGGAAGTGCTCCAGGATCTGGCTGGAGACGATCAGGTCGCGAACGGTCATCGACTGGAACTGGCGCTCGCTGTAGCCGTAGAACGCCAGCGCCGCGTCGTTGACCTCGAGAAACGCGCCGGGCTGGCCGTGCTCGTCGACGCTGTAGACGAGGACGGGGTCCTGGGCGCCGTGGAAGATCGCGCGGAAGCGCTGCTCGCTGTCGCGCAGGGCCTGCTCCGCCCGCTTGCGCTCGGTGGTGTTGATGCAGACGCCGGTGACGCGCACCGGCTCGCCGCGCTGGTCGCGCACCACGCGGCCGCGGCTCTCCATCCAGAGGGTCGAGCCATCGTCCGGGTGGTAGCGGTACTCGACCCGGTACTCGTCCCGGCCCGCCAGGGCCCGCCTGATCGCCTGCCGCACCGGCTGCCGATCCTCGGCATGCACGCGCGCCATGTAGCTTCCGAGGAGCCCGTCGAACGAGCCGGGCGCCAGGCCGTGGATCGGCTCCATGTTCGCGGACCATTCGATGGCGTTGCGCCGCAGATCCCACTGCCAGGTGCCGACGTGGGCGGCCTCGAGGGTGATGCGGAGTTGTTGCTGGCTGTCGCGAAGCTGCTGCTCGACGGCCTTGCGGTCGGTGATGTCGATCATCGCCGCCAACGAACCGCGCACGTCGCCGCGCTCGTCCATGACGGGGCAGGCGTTGCCGACGAGGTGGCGTACGGAGCCATCGGCGAAGCGCACCTCGAGCTCCTCGTTGTGCACCCATTGGCCGCGGGCGGCGCGCTGGACGGGCAACTGATCGCCCGGCGTCTCGCGTCCGTTCTGGAACACGCGGAAGTGCTGGGGCCGATCCGCCCCCGGCGCCGAGCGTGACAGGTTCCCGCCTGGCGGCACGCGCAGGAACTCGTAAGCCTCGCGGCTGCCGGTGATCCGGTCACCGCGCGGGTCGTGCGAGAGGAAGACCACGGCGGGCACCGAGTCCATCAGCGCGGTCAGCTCGGCGGCGCGTGCCCGCTCCCGGGCCTCGCTGCGCCGCAGCGCCTGCTCGGCGCGGCGATGCTCCGTGATGTCGACGAGGCAGTTGACCGCGCCGATCATCCGGCCGCGGTCGTCGCGCACCGGCGAGGCGTTGACCAGCACCGTGACCTGTGAGCCGTCCGGCCGCTCGATCACCTGCTCGCTGTTGTGCACCGGCTCGCCGGTGCGCAGCGTGTGCGCCATCGCGCACCGGGCATGGGGCAGGTCCCGGCCCATCGCCGTGAGCAGCCGGCTGGAGCCGCAGTACCGCTGGGCGTCGTCGCGCAGCGGCGGGGTTCGGCCCCACATCTCGCACGCGCGCTGGTTGCAGCGCAGCAGGCGTCCCCTGGGGTCGGTGACGTACACCCCCACGGCCATCGCCTCGACCGCCTGGCGGAACCACGACTCGCTCTGGCGCAGCACCTGCTCGATGCGCTTGCGCTCGGTGACGTTCTGCACGGCGCCGACGACGCGCACGACCCGCCCCGACGCGTCGCGGATCGGCCGGGCGTTGATGCGGATCCAGCGCTGTCGACCCTGGGCATCGATGACGCGCAGCTCCATGTCGCGGATCGGCTCGCCGCCGAGCAGCCGGCGCAGCGCCGCGCTGATCTGCTCGCGGTCGTCGTCGTGGACGAAGCGCATCATCTGCGCCAGGCCGGGCGCCTGCTCGCTGGGGTGGCCGATGACGCCTGCGAAGTCGCCGACGCGCCACTCCAGCTCCAGCGCGCCGTTGTCGCCGACGCGGTAGCTGACGGCGTAGTCGCTGGTCAGGTTCGAGAGGATCTGCCGGCGATGCTCGCTCTCGGCCAGCGCCGCCTGCGCCTGGCGCTGGGCGGTGATGTCGCGTGCCAGGATGACCAGGTGCGTGTCCTGGCGTCGCGTGCGCAGCTCGAGCCACAGGCCGCGGCCTTGCAGCCGCAGCTCGAACGCGTCCTCGTCCACGGCCATCGCTTTGGCCAGCCGATGCCGCGACGCCGGCTCGGCCAGCTCCAGTCGGCCGTTGTCCGCGGTGGCATCGAGCAGCAGGCGCCCGGCCGCCGCGTTCGCATAGACCACCCGCCAATGCGGGTCGAGAACCAGCACCGCCTCGCCCATCGATTCCAGGACCCACGGCAGGTGTGTGAGCCCATGGTTGTCCCTCGCGGTTGACCCGGATACCTGGCTCATGCCCAGCTCCAATTACGCCGAACCAGAATGCCTCCACGAAACGGCACCGCAAGCACCACGTCGCCCGTGCAGCCGCCGCCACTTGCTCCGATTCCTCACGCAGAGCTTTATGTTAGGCATCGCCCCAACAGATCAACCACCAGTGATGCAAATGAAATGCACCAATCGTCGCCGGTCCACACTCGCACCGCGCTTTGGTGAAATGCCGGGGCGGCCCATGGGACGATCCCCGAGCCGGGACCCGGGGCAATCCCGGCAGCGGGCGGTCATTCGAGCGTGGTGTCCCAGCCCAGCAGGCTCAGCGTCACCACCGCGGCCGCCAGGGCCCAGACATAATATGCGAAGTACCGGAACCGGGCCCGGTAAAGAAGATGCAGCACCAGGTAGAGCGCCAGGATTCCCACGGCCGCGGCCACCAGTGTTCCAACCAGCAGGGGCGCGAGGGTCAGGGTCATCGGCTCGCCGCTGCGCCACAGGCCCAGGCCCTCGACGGCCGTGGCCGCGAGGATCGTGGGGAAGGCGATGAAGAAGGAGTATTCCGCGGCCCAGCGCCGCTTCAGGCCGACGAACAGGGCAAAGGCGATCGTCAGCCCCGAGCGTGAGAAGCCCGGCACCAGGGCCAGCGCCTGGGCCAGGCCGATCACCAGGGCGACGTAGAGGGTCAACTGCTTCAGGCCCCGCGGCCGCCGGCCGACGCTATCGGTGAAATAGAGCAGCACGCCGGTGATCGTCAGCGCCGCCGCGACCGCCAGCGGATGCGCGAACGCCTGCTGGAACACGTCCTTCATCGCCAGGCCCACCACGCCGGTGACGAACACGGAGAACAGGCCCAGCAGCGCCAGCCGCAGTTGAAGAAGGCTCCCCCCGCCGGCGAGCCCGCGCCCCCGCCCCGACACGAACGCCGCCACGTCGTCGCGCAGCCCCAGGAGGTAACGCGTCAGGCTCTTGCGGAAGACCACCGCGATCGACAACAGCGTCCCGACGTGCACCAGCAGGTCGAAGAACACCATCTCGGCGCTCTCCGGCCCCGGCAGGGCCGAGCCGCGATGATCGATCAGCCAATGCTGGACCAGCACCAGGTGGCTCGTCGAGCTCACGGGGAAGAACATGAACACGCCCTGGATCACGCCCAGCAATATCGCTTCGAATATCGTCATGGACGCAGATACCCGCTCCAGGGCTCAACCACCACCCTGACCCCATCGGCCAGCGCACCGGCAGACATTACCCCCGCCACTGCCGCCACGCAAAAACGCGACGCGATCCCCCTGCCACGCAAAACGCAAAGCGGGCCCCACCGCTGTCACCACGTGCAAAGGTGGTGCATGGGCCGACGCCGCCCCCACCTCGTGTGCTGCGGGCGTCCATGGTTGATCGCACACAGCAGCCTTCGGCGTGCTGTGTGGCACCCACCGCAGGGCTTCTCAAACAGGGGCTATTGACCTTCGAATGGTCGCTTAACCGGAGGTCGTGGGGTGCCACGGCTTGTCCCGAAGGGCAAGCCGTGCGCTTGCCGATGATCGCACGGCTTGCCGCTTCGCAGTCAAGCCGTGGCAGCCCCGATGCGCCGGATCCCGTGAAGTTGACCCTTCAAAGGTCAATAAGAATCGCCCGCCACCGCCGCCACGTACGCCCCCACGTCCATCTTCTTCTCCAGCCCGCCGCGCGTCATCGAGCGCACCTTGCCGAACACCGGCCGCTCCGGCCAGGGCCGGTCGTGCAGGCCGAACAGCCACGCCACGTTCGTGTAGCTCGCCGGGTCGCGGCCGTCGAGGAAGTAGCGGTTGTTCAGCGCCAGGGCGGTGCGGTAGGCGTGCTCGGGGGTGCGTGTCCAGGCGAGGATCATCTTGCCCCAGTACATCCGCAGGTGGTTGTGCAGGTAGCCGGTGTCGCGCATCTGGGCCATCGCGGCGTTGAACGCCTCGTCGTGCGTGCGCGATTCCTCCATCTCGCGCCGCGTGTACACCCGCTCGCGGCGGTCCCGGCGATGCGTCGCCAGTGATCGCCGCGCCCAGCCGGGCACCGCCGCGGCGTACCTGTCGTAGCCCGGGCACCGCTCGGTGAAGTTCAGCGCCAGCTCGCGGCGGACGATGAGCTGCTCCAGGAACGCCTGCTTCGCCTCGGCGCCCGCGCCTCTGGCGCGCTGGACGCGCAGCGCCACCTCCACGGGCGAGATCTGGCCGAAGTGCAGGTAGGGGCTCAGGCGCGAGACGACGTCCAGCTCGACGCGCCCGCGCTGTCGGCCGTAGCGCGGCAGCTCGCGCCGGACGAACGCCTGCAAGCGCGCGATCGCCCGCGACGTGCCGCCGCGCGCCCACGCCGCCGGGCCGACGCTGCGATCGATCGGCAGCGACGCCAGCACGCCGTCAACGTCGTCCACGTCCACGTCCGACGCCAGTCGCAGCGCCAGCGAGTCGCGCTTGACGCGCGCCGCCGGCAGGTCGACCATGAAGCGTTCGAGCTGGCGATGGATCCGCGGCCGCAGCGTGCGGGCGGCCAGCTCCTGCCTGGTGCTCGCGACATCCACGGGCACGACGGCGTCGGCCTCGACCTGCACGCACGCGACCCCCGCCACGCCCAGCGTCCGCGTCACGTCCCGCCGCCAGCGCCGCTGATGCCGCAGATACCCGCGATCGCAAACGACGACGGACGCCTCCGCCGCCTGTGCGACCTGCACCACCGTGGCCGCGACGTGGCGGGCCTGCGTTCGCCGCACGACCATGAGCAGGCCGCGCTCCGCCAGGGTCTGCCGCGTCTGGGCCAGGCCCTGGAGCATGAACTGGAAGTGGCGCAGGTTGGCGTCGGGGTAATCGTCCACGAGCACGAACAGTACGACGACGGGCAGGCCCAGCTCGTTGCCCTGGGCGATGGCATACTCCAGCGCATGGTTGTGCCGCGCCCGCTGGCTGGCCTGCATCCAGTAGAGGAGGCAGCGGCGATGGGGCGCGAGGGGGCGTGCGTTGAGCGCCTGAACACGGGCCTGCTCGACCATTGGCGGCAGTGTAGCGCTGCAAGGGCGGGCGGGCCTTGCTAGGCTGGGGTTGAGGCCGAGCATGCTCGAGATCACCGACCTGAGCGTGGCCACGGGACGACCGGCGGTCATGCTGATGCGCGACCTGTCGCGGACCATCGAGGCCGGGCAGTACATCACGCTCACCGGGCCCTCCGGGGCGGGCAAGACCACGCTGCTGCGCACCATCGCCGGCCTGATCGATCCGCCCGCCGGGCAGATCCGCCTCGACGGTGCCACCGGCGAGACGATTGGTTGGCCGCGTTTCCGCCGCCAGGTGATGCTCGTGGCGCAGCACCCGGTGCTGCTGGATGCGACGGTCGAACAGAATCTGGCGATGCCCTTCGCCTACCGCAGCGTCGAGCGCCGATTCGACCGCGCCGAAGCCGAGCAGGTGCTTGCGCGGCTTGGCCTGGGCGAGCCGATGGAGCGCGACGCCCGCTCGTTGTCGCAGGGCCAGCAGCAGCGGGTGTGCCTGGCGCGGGCGATGTTGCTGCGGCCGCGGGTGCTGCTGCTGGACGAGCCCGCAGCCGCCCTGGATGAGCAGGCCGCCAACCAGCTCGACGCCGTGCTGCGCCGCTACGTGCATGCCCACGACGCCGCCGTCCTGGCCGCCCGGCACGACGTCGACCGCGCGATGCACAACGCGGACGAGCGTCTGGACCTGACGGCGTACCTGGCCGCGCCGGCGTTGGAGCCTCAGCGATGACGCTCGCCGCATCGGCCTCCGTGATTGAGCTTGGCGCATTCGAGCTGACGCTGGCGGCCGTGCTGGTACTCGTGACGGGGCTGGTCAGTGTGGCGCTGCGCCTGGGCTTGGAGAAGCGTCTGGCCGTCGCCGCGGTGCGCACCGTCGTGCAGTTGCTGCTGATCGGCTACATCCTGCGCTACGTCTTTGCGATGCACAGCCCCTGGCTGCTCGGCGTGGTCGTAGCGGTGATGCTCGCGGTGGCCGCCCACGCCGCCGTGGCGCGCACGCAAGTGCGCGTCCCGGGCATCCTCAGCCTCTCGCTGCTGGCGCTGGCGGGCAGCTCGCTGATCACGACGTGGATCGTCACGCGGCTGATCATCGGCGTCGAGCCGTGGTACCTGCCGCAGTACGTCATCCCGCTGCTGGGCATGATCCTGGGCAACAGCCTCACGGGCGTGTCGCTGGCGCTGGACCAGGTGCTCACGGCCCTGCGCGACCGTCGCGACGAGGTGGAGATGGAGCTGGCGCTGGGCGCGACGCGCTGGGAGGCGGCGCGTCGACCGCTGCGCGAGGCGGTGCGCCGCGGGATGATCCCGACGATCAACGCCATGTCGGTGGTCGGCATCGTCTCGCTGCCGGGCATGATGACCGGCCAGATCCTCGCCGGCGTCGACCCGATGCTGGCTGTGGAATACCAGATCGTGGTCATGTTCATGATTGCCGCGGCAACAGCCCTGGGCTGCATCTTCGCCGCGCTGCTCGTGTACCGCCGGCTGTTCAACGCCAAGCATCAACTCATGGCCGAGCGGATCGAGCGGCGGGGCGGTTGACCGCGTCGGTGCGACAGGGCAGACGCGTCCGTCACGTCGATTGACACGGACAAGCTCCACGCAGGCCGCTTGTCCGTGGCACCCGGCTTACCGCGTCGCCGGTCTGCTCCAGATCTGAGGTGCGCTCCGTCCGATGGGCCGGCGTCGGCCGCCTGGAGGCGGTTGTGGGCTCAGGCCCGGCGGCGCGTCAGCAGCGCCAGCGCGGCCGCGGCCAGCAGCGTCGCGGTGGCCGGCTCGGGCACCGACGACGATGGGCCGTGGATCAGCCGGTGGACAAACGGCGCCACGTCGCCCGTGTCGAACGTCCCGTCCTGATTCACGTCGCCCATCAGCGCCGGCGAGATGCCGTGGATGTCCCGGTAGGCCTCCGGGTCGGTCAGCGCCAGCACAAACGCCGCCACGTCGCCGGCGTCGACGACGCCGTCAAGGTTCATGTCGCCGAGCACCGGCTCGAGCCCCGCCCAGGCCGGGTTCACGTCGAGGACCATCCGGCCCCAGGCGTCGGACTCGTCCCAGCCGGCGAACTCGAAGTGCGCCTGGCGGAACATTCCCGGCGCGTCGCCGAGCGGCGTCCCGATCGGGTCGCCCGGCCAGATGATGTCCAGGTCGCCCAGCAGCTCGATCACGGCCTCGGCGTAGCCGGAGGTGAGGATGTTCATCCCGATCAGCCCGTCGAGGTCGATCAGGTCCTCGCCGATGTCGTGCAGGGCCACGTACAGGCCCTCCACCGCCAGGCCCGGCCCCTCGTCCGTGGGCATGACCAGCCGATCGAGGCGCACCAGCGGGGCGGTGATCATCTCGTCGCTGATGCCGCCGAGGGTGATGTGGTCCTCGGCATCCTCGACGGGGTCGATGCCGATGGCGATGGCGGTGTCGTAGGAGAGGATCGAGAGCTGGGCGCCGGTGTCCAGGAGCAGGCGTCGGCTGGTCTGCTGGCCGTCGCGCTCCAGGAGGACGTTGTCGACGAAGGGCATGGGGGCGAAGTCGGGCGTCGGGTCGCCGGGCTCGAGCGGCTCGCTGTGCGGGGGCAGCCACATGTCCAGCGGCACGTGGAAGCGGTGCTCGGCGGGGCCGGGCGCGGGGCTGGCGTCGGGCTCGGCGGGCAGGGGCGAGATCGTCACGTCGATGTAGGGGATGCCCTCGTAGAACGTGCCCGGGTCGATCAGGCGCGTCAGGTCCAGCGTCGTGCGCTGGTCGATCATCGCGACCATGCCGATGACGGCCGGGAGCCCGGCGATGGACAGGTCATGCTTGCCCAGAGCGCGGATGCCCGGGACGGTGTGGCCCAGGCCGGCCTCGCCGAGGCCCACGGCGTGCAGGTCGTAAGGCTCGTGCAGGTCCAGCTCGACGTAGCCGCCGACGCCCAGCTCGCGGTACTGGACCACGCTGTCGTCGCCGCGGCGCTCGCGGCGGAACATGTCGGGGTTGATCATCGGCCCGCCGGCGAGCCAGCCGTCAAAGTCCAGGTAGGCCATCTCGATCAGCAGGACGCCGTTGGCCCCGGTGTCGAGCAGCCCCGGCGAAGGCCATTGTGGCCCGGCGACCTCGCCGGTCAGCGGGTCGATCATCTCGAACATGACCCGGGGCTGATCGATGGCGATGCTGTCGCCCTGGCCGAGGCGGATCACCGGCGACGCCGCGGCGGACGCCGCCGCCCAAGCCACCGCGCACGCGACGGCGGCGATGCCCACCGCCCAGGCCCGCGGCGAGGATGCCCGACGGCCCCGGCCGGCTGGTGCTGCTGCAAGCATGACGCGCTTCCCTGCCCCCTGACACAAATTCCCCCGCCTGCCACACCCCAAGTCTACCCGCGCCAGGCGTTGCCTCCAAGGAATTATGATGGCGGCCCCCGCGAGCCGCCCATGGACCACCCGTTTCCCTTCGACCCGACGTACGGCTACGACCTCGACGCGCTGCTGGCGGTGGGCGGCCCGGAGCCGCCGGCCGACTTCGCCGGCTTCTGGCGGGCGACCTGCGACGAGGCGATGCGGACCCCGCCCCGCCCGAGGCTGCGCCACGTCGGTGAGCTGACGGGCGACGGGGGCAAGGTGGAGGTGCACGAGATCGACTTCGCCGCCTGGGGCGGCGTGCGCCTCGGCGGCTGGCTGACGCTGCCGCGCCAGGCCGAGCCGACCCGCGCGATCGTCGTCGGCCACGGCTACGGCGG
>SKPT01000286.1 GCA_007119405.1 Phycisphaeraceae bacterium | reverse complement strand
GGTCAACTGGGACGAGCCGGAGCATCACGGCGGGTACGGCTACAACTACCAGTACCTGGGCAACTCGCGCAACGAGGCGCCGGGGTTCCCGTTCAAGGCGAAGCTGGAGACGCACATCAAGCGGCCGTCGCAGACGGTGGCGCTGGGGGACACGGCCGGGTCGCGCGGCGGGAACCCGGCGAACCGTCCGGGCCAGGGCAGCGAGGGGGTTTACGTGCTCGATCCGCCGCTGGAGTCGGCCCGCGGCACGGGGCGCGACGGGGCCTACTACCCGCGCAACAGCGTCGAGGAGCCCGACGTCTGGGACGCCGACGATTACGTCTGGCGGGCGTTCCCGGCCGAGCGCAACCGCGGGCGGGCGAACATTCTCTTTGCCGACGGCCACGGGCGGGCGACGTCGATGAACGAGATCGACGACATGGACGGCGACGGCGTCAAGGACAACGGCTACTGGAACGGGCTGGGGGATCCGACGCTGCGGTGAGGGGGGGTGCCACTGACAAGCGGAGTCCGCGGAGCTTTTCAGTGCGAATCGCCGTCAAGCACTGACAAGGCCGCGGACGGCCTTGTCAGTGGCACCCGGGGCGGTTTGTCAACGCCCGTCCTGAGCGCAGCGAAGGGCGGGGTTTCCGCAGTCAATGCTGCGCGCACATCACGGCAGAAATCCCGCCCTTCGCTGCGCTCAGAGCGGGCGTTACCCGTCGTGACGTCGGCGTTACGGATTGCTTGCCAGTCGCTGGCGGGCGAGTTGGACGGCCAGGTGGATGGCGGCTCTCATGGAGTTGGGGTCGGCCTGGTTCTTGCCCACGAGGTCGAAGGCGGTGCCGTGGTCGGGGCTGGTGCGGATGATCGGCAGGCCGAGCGTCACGTTCACCGCCTGGTCGAAGGCGAGCATCTTGACGGGGATCAGCCCCTGGTCGTGGTACATCGCGACGACGAGGTCGTATTGTTTGTGCTGCCCGGCGAAGAAGGAGTCGGCGGGGAAGGGGCCTTGGACGTCGATGCCCTGCTGGCGGGCCATGTCGATGGCGGGCTTGATGACGCGCGACTCCTCGTCGCCGAACTGGCCCTGCTCGCCGGCGTGGGGGTTGAGCCCGAGCACGGCGATGCGCGGTTTCTTGTGGCCGAGCTGCTTGCAGAAGGCGTTGCCCAGGTCGATCGGGTCGTAGACGGCGCCGATGGACAGGCGATTGCGGATGTCCATCAGCGGAAGGTGGACGGTGGCCAGCGCGACGTTGAGCGGGGGTGAGGCGAACGCCATGACGACGCGCTTGGCACGGGTGCGGTGCTGGAGCAGCTCGGTGTGGCCGGGGAACTTGCAGCCGACGAGCTGCCAGGAGGCTTTGCAGATCGGAGCGGTGACGAGGGCGTCGATGCCGCCGGCGTCGTGGGGGCGGGCGGCGGCGGCGATGGCGTCGTCGAGGAAGCGGAGGCTGGCCTGGCCGCCCTGGCGGGTGGCGCGGTGGACGGCCGAGCCGAGCATCGAGTACTCGTCGTAATCAAGCACCACCACGTCGTGGACAAGCTCGTAGGCGGCGCGGCTGGCGTCGTGCTGGAGCCGCCACCAGAACGGGTCGAGCTCGGCGAGGTCGGCGGCGTAGGCCAGCAGCTCGTTCATGCCATAGATGACGAAGCGCGCCTGCTTGCGCACGTCGCGGTCGGCCAGGGCCTTGACGACGACCTCGGGCCCGATGCCCGCGGGCTCACCCATGGTGATGCCTATGACAGGCTTGCGCGCGTTGTCCGGGGCGGGGTGCGCCATCTGGGCATCGTAGCGGTGGACTCGGGATTCGGGGTTGGGGGTTCGGGATCGGGGATTCGCAAGTCCGTTGACCTCACAACGGCTAACGCCCGTCCTGAGCGAGTCCGCGAGCGAAGGGCGGGATTTCCGGGCGGTCCCCTTGCGCACAAATTGCCCCCTCACCCCCCACCCTGAACCCCGAACCCTCAACCCCGCCCCGTCACCCGATCACCCCGCTGCGGGCCAGCAGAATCACCAGCGTGATGGTGATGGGCGAGAGGATGGTGGAGTAGAAGACGCTGCGGGCGACGAAGTCGGGGTGGTTGTTGAACTGGAGGCAGAGCAGGAGGCAGTTGACGCTGGTGGGGGTGGCGGTGGAGATGAGCAGAACCTGGGCGGTCAGGCCCTCGATGCCCAGCAGCCAGATGAGCGCCAGGCCGATGGCCGGGCCGACGAGCAGTCGGAGGATGACGGTGGTGGTGACGGGGTAGCGGTGGGCGTGGCCGCGTCTGACGTTGGCGAGCTGGGCGCCGAGGGTGACCAGGGCGAGGACGATGAAGCCGTCCTTGACGTAGAGGATGGTGTCCCAGAAGGGGGTCAGGGCGTGGGCGAGGCCGTGGGCGCGTTGGCCGAGGGCGTTGCGCAGGCCGATGGTGGCGAGCGCGGCGGTCAGGGCGTAGATGGCCGGGAAGCGGAAGATGGTCAGGAGGTTGCGTTTCCACTGGCCGTCGCGGACCTGGCCGGCGGCGAGGAGGATGCCGAGGGTGAAGTTGGTGAAGTTCTGGACGACCATGACGAAGACCTGGAGGCCCATGGCCTGGGCGCTGAGGCCGGCGGAGCGGAAGGCGAGCTCCTGAAGGGGCAGGCCGTAGTTGCCCGCGTTGTAGAAGATGCTGGTCATGAGCATCGCCCGTCGCTGCTCGTGGGAGACGCGTCGTGCGGCGGCGACGGCGAGGTTGGCCAGGCTCCAGGCGGCCATGGCCATCAGGCTGAAGCCGACGACGATGCCGACATCGGCGGCCTCGAGCTCGCTGGTGACCAGGACGAAGTAGATCATGCCGGGGACGACGACGTAGAAGTTCAGTCGCGTGAGGGTGGGCATGTCCAGGCCGACGACGCGCTGGATGACCCAGCCGATGCCCATCATCAGAAGGATGGGCAGGAGGATGAAATAGGCAATGGCGCCGAGCTCGGCGAGGAAGGCGGGCATGGGGCGGGCAGTGTAGTGAAGAATGCAGAATGCAGAATGCAGAAAGAGGGG
>SKPT01000386.1 GCA_007119405.1 Phycisphaeraceae bacterium | reverse complement strand
GGGCTGGTCACGCTCGGCATCGCGCCGACGCGCGCGGCGACGGGTTACGGCTACATCGAGCGTGGCGCGCCGGTCGGGCGCGGGTATCGCGTGCGCCGCTTCGTCGAGAAGCCCAACGCGGACCGGGCCGCGGCGTACCTGGCGGACGGCGGGTTCCTGTGGAACGCGGGGATCTTCGTGTGGCGCAGCGACGTGATCCTCGCCGAGCTCGACGCCTTCGTGCCCGAGCTGATGGTGCCGTTGCGACGCGCGCTGCTGGAGCGGCGGCTCGCGGAGGTGTTCCCGGAGCTGCCGGCGAGGAGCATCGACTACGCGGTGATGGAGCGCACCGAGCGCGCGCTCGTGGTGCCTGTCTCGTGCGGCTGGGACGACATCGGCGACTGGGTGGCGCTCGAGCGGCTGCTCCAGGGCACGCAGGCGAACGATGGGCCGAACACGGTGGTGGGTCGCCACGTCGCCCACGAGGCGAGCGGGAACATCGTGTACACGGAGGGCGACGACGACGTCGTGGTCACGGTGGGGGTGCACGACCTAGTCGTGGTGAAGCGCGGCAACACGGTGCTGCTGGTGGCGAAGGACCGGGTGGAGGACGTCAAGACCGTGTTGGCGGAGGGCAGGTTGGGGTAGCGCCCGCGTCCGGTCGACAGGTGCCCGCCCCCATCACCAGCACCACCAACGCCACGCCCCCCACCGCCCCGACCCGCAACACCGAGTCGAGCAACTCCATCGCCACGAGCCCGAGGAAGGCCGCCGCGATGGCGCCCGAAACGGCGTCGCCGTGCACCGCGGCGCGCATCAGCCGCCAGGTCAGCCCACCCAGCAGCACCAGCACCGCCACGGCGAGGAGTGCGCCGCCCTCGAGGAGCATGGTGAGGATGCCGTGGTGCGGGTGGGCGAGTGGGTTGGCGAGCTCGCTGGCGGCGCCGGGGGCGTAGACGCTGTGAACGGCGCCGTAGCCGAAGCCGAGGAATCATCTCTCACGCGAGCTTCCAGGCGCCGAGGCGGCCGCCGGAGGTGCCGAGCGGGTCCTCGAGACGGCGGAGGCGTTCGACCAGGGGGAGATCGGCGGCGCTGCCGGTCGCGCGGGCGGAGCCCTCCACCGCGTCGACGCCCTGAGCCCAGAGCGCGGGATTCCACGGCGTGAGGCGGTCGGGCGCCATCAGCAGCGCCTGCAGGCCGACGAGTGGGCTCGGCCTCGACCCGCGGGTGGGCGGATAGTGAATATGCAAGGAGGCTGCGGAAGACCCGGGCGGACGGGCGGTACGCCGGAGCCGTGTTTGCGGCACGCCAACGATCGATCGCGGCTTTCACCGGCGCAACGACGGGAACACGGCCGCCCCAACCCACGAGTATGCCGTTGCCTCCAAGCAGGCCCGCTGCCAGGGTTACGGCCTGGTCGTCGGTGGCGCCCTGTGCTCCGTCGATGACGCGTCGAATCGCCGTGCTCCCTCCCGGTCTGCCAGACTCGTGGGCGCCAACCGTTGCGCCGCAAACTCAGGTGCCAGTCAACGGTCCTGTGCACGCCTTCCTCGAGCGACGTTGTATCGCTCTGCCCGAGCGTGGCGAGTCACGCCACGTCCATGCGTATGCGCGGCGTTGTGTTGGGCGTGCTCGCGCTGATCACGAGTTCGCCCGCGGGCTCACCACCCGGCACATGGGCCCCGCCAGCTTGTGGGCACAGGCGCATCATCGCCCATTGTCTGGGGAAGGCTGCTGGAGTCGAGACGTCGGCGGACAGAGTGCCGCCGCATCGCAAGACACCAAACGTGTGCGCAGCGCTACCGGGTCGCGTCTACGACCTAACAAGAGTGCGTCATCTCATCAGCCACGCTCGCCGTGGAGTTGCGGGCGAGCAGCGGCCGGCACTCGATCGCTGCGTGTGCAAGGTGCTGAGGTCTACCGACGATCCATCTCGTGCGCTCGCCGGGTTGCCCGAGGATGGACTCCGTGTCCAGTGCTAAGTGCAGGGCTCGGTTGATCGAGGGCACCCCGTGACCGCGACGTGTCACCCCCGCCGATCCACCACCACCCTTCCCTCCTTGAACACCATCGTCACGTGGTGCAGGCGCGCGATGTCGGCGCTCGGGTCGCCGTCGACGACGATCACGTCGGCCAGCTTGCCGGTCTCGACCGTGCCCACCGTATCGAGGACGCCGCAGAGCTCGGCCGCGGTGCGTGTCGACGCGACGATGGCGTCCATCGGGCGCATGCCGGCGCGGACCATCGTCTCGATCTCGGGCACCACGCGCTCGGCGAAGGGCACGGGCATGTCCTCGCCCGTGGCGATCTTGACGCCGGCCTTCAGCGCGCGTTGGAAGCTGTCGAGGTGCCGCGGTGCGGCCTTCATGATCTTCTCGATGGCATAGGGCGCGTTGTGCTCGAGGACGAACGCCTCGTCCTGGGTGACGGCGAGCGTCGGGACCAGGTAGGTTCCGCGCTCGACCATCAGGTCGATCACCTCGTCGTCGAGGTCGTAGCCGTGCTCGAGGCAGTCGACGCCGGCTTCGATCGACATCTTCGCGCCGAGCGAGCCGCCGATGTGGGCGCACACCTTGCGGCCCTTGAAGTGCGCCACCTCGACGGCGGCGGCGATCTCGTCGAAGGTCATCTGCGGCTCGTGCATCGTCTCGGTCGCGGACGATACGCCGCCGGTCACCAGCAGCTTCACCTGGTCAGCGCCCTGGCGCATCTGTTCCCGCGCCGCCTTGCGGACCTCGGCGACGCCGTCCACCTGGACGCTGACGCCCGTTTGCCAGCCGTGGCCGCCGGTCGCGCTGAGGGCGTAGCCGCACACGAACATGCGCGGACCGACGTACATCCCCTCGGCGAACGCGCGCTTCCATGCGACGTCGACGTAGTCGGCCTCGCCGACGATGCGCAGTGCCGTCACGCCGTGGTCGAGGGCCTGCATCGCGGCGTGGCCGGCGCGCACGGTTCGGTCGGACGGCCGCTCGTGTGCCGGCGTCCGTGAGAGGTCGGTCTGCGGGAGCATGAAGCCCAGGTG
>SKPT01000544.1 GCA_007119405.1 Phycisphaeraceae bacterium | reverse complement strand
GCCTCGCGGCGCTGCTGCTCCAGCACGTGGCGGTAGTCGATGGGCATCACCTTGACGAACTGCTCACGCACCCGCGACCACTCGTCGAGAATGTGCTGCCCCAACGCCGAGCCCGTGTGCTCGACGTGCCGGCGCACCAGCGACTGCACCTCGTCGGCGTCGTCGGCCGTCTCGATACGCTCCAGGTCCACCATGCCCAGGTTGCAGTTCTGGAGAAACTCGCCGTCGCGGTCCCACACCCACGCGATGCCGCCGCTCATGCCCGCCGCGAAGTTGCGCCCCGTACGCCCGAGCACCACCACCCGCCCGCCGGTCATGTACTCGCAGCCGTGGTCGCCCACGCCCTCGACCACCGCCACCGCCCCGCTGTTGCGCACCGCGAAGCGCTCGGCCGCGACGCCACGAATAAACGCCTCGCCCGCCGTCGCACCATACAAACACACGTTGCCCGCGATGACGTTGCGCTCCGCCTTGAACGGCGCGCCCGCCGGCGGTCGCACGATCAGCCGCCCGCCGCTCAGCCCCTTGCCCACGTAATCATTCGCGTCGCCTTCAAGACGAATGGTCACCCCCTTGGCGAGAAACGCCCCCAGCGACTGCCCCGCCGACCCGTGCAGGTCGATGCGGATGGTGTCCTCCGGCAGCCCCTCCGCGCCGTGCCGGCAGGAGATGTGGTAGCTCAGCGTCGTGCCGATCGTGCGATCCGTGTTGCGCACCGGCAGGCTCATCGACACCGGCTGCCCGTCCTCGATCGCCGTGCGGGCCCGCTCGATGATCAGGTTGTCCAGCACCTGCGACAGGCCGTGGTCCTGCTCCTGGAGCTTGCGCACACCCGTGTCGGGGCGCGGCCGGCGGGCGGGCGTGAGGATCGGCGTCAGATCCAGCCCGTCGCTCTTCCAGTGCCGCACGGCGTCGTTGGTGCGCAGCAGCTCCGTGCGGCCAACAAGCTCGTCAAATCTCCGCACGCCCAGCCGCGCCATGAGCTGCCGCGCTTCCTCCGCCACGAGAAAGAGATAGTTAACGACATGCTCAGGCTGGCCGGTGAACTTGCGCCGCAACACCGGGTCCTGCGTGCACACCCCCACGGGGCAGGTGTTCAGGTGACACTTGCGCATCATGATGCAGCCGGTGGCGACCAGCGGCGTGGTCGCGAAGCCGAACTGCTCCGCCCCGAGGCACGCGGCGATGATCACGTCGCGCCCGGTGCGCATCCCGCCGTCGGTCTCCAGCGCCACACGCGAGCGCAGGTCGTTGAGCACCAGCGTCTGATGCGTCTCCGCCAGGCCAAGCTCCCACGGCAACCCGGCGTGCTTGATGCTCGTCAGCGGCGACGCGCCCGTCCCGCCGTCGTGACCGGAGATAAGAATGTGGTCCGCATGCGCCTTGGCGACGCCCGCCGCCACCGTGCCCACCCCCACCGCCGAGACGAGCTTGACGCTCACCACCGCGTTCGGGTTGGCGTTCTTGAGGTCAAAGATGAGCTGGGCGAGATCTTCGATGGAGTAGATGTCGTGGTGCGGCGGCGGGCTGATGAGCCCGACGCCCGGCGTCGAGTAGCGCAGCTTCGCGATGTAGGGGTCCACCTTGTAGCCCGGCAGTTGCCCGCCCTCGCCCGGCTTGGCGCCCTGAGCGATCTTGATCTGAAGCGTGTCGGCGTTGGCGAGGTAGTAGCTCGTGACCCCGAAGCGGCCGGACGCGACCTGCTTGATCGCCGAGCGCTTCGAGTCGCCGCTGGGCATCGTGTTGAATCGCACCGGGTCCTCGCCGCCTTCGCCCGAGTTGCTCTGGCCGCCGATGCGGTTCATCGCCACCGCCAGCGTCTCGTGCGCCTCGCGCGACAGCGCGCCCAGCGACATCGCCCCCGTGCGGAAGCGCTTCACGATCTCGCTGGCCGGCTCGACCTCCTCCAGCGGGATCGGCGCCTGGTCGACGTCCAGCTTCAGCAGCCCGCGCAGCGTGCAGCGCGTCCGCGCATCGTCGTTGGCGAGCTTGCGGAAGCGCTCGTACGCATCGTGGCTGTTCTCGCGCGCCGCCTGCTGAAGGTCGGCGATGTTCTCCGGCGTCAGCGCGTGCTTCTCGCCCTGCGGCCGCCAGTGATACTCGCCGGGGTTGGGCAGTTGATCCAGCCGCACCGTCGCGCGGCGCGGGAAGCCCAGCTCATGCCGGCGCTGCGCCTCGGTCGCGAGCACGTCAAAGCCCACGCCCTGGAGCCGGCTCGCCGTGCCCGCGAAGCAGCGCTCGACCACGTCCTGGCGCAGCCCGATCGCCTCGAAAATCTGCGCCCCCTTGTAGCTGGCGAGCGTCGAGATGCCCATCTTGGACATCACTTTGAGCATGCCCTTGTTGACCGCCTTGATGTAGCTCGCGGCGATCTTCTCGTCGCTCATCGACGCGTCGAGCCGGCCCAGGTCGCGCATCCAGCGCATCGCGTCCAGGGCCAGGTACGGGTTCACCGCGTCCGCCCCGTAGCCGAACAGCAGGCAGAAGTGGTGCACCTCGCGCGCCTCGCCCGTCTCCAGCACGATCCCGATGCGCGTCCGGTCATGCCGCCGCACCAGGTGATGATGCACCGCGCCCACCGCCAGCAGCGAGCTGATCGGCACGCGGTCCTCGCCCGTGGCCCGATCCGTCAGCACGACGAGCTGACGGCCCTCCGCGATCGCCCGCGACGCCTCGTCGCAGATGCGCTCCAGCTCCGCCAGCAGCGTCGCCTCGCTCGCCTCCTCGCCCCGCGGGCAGGTGATGTCGATGACCCGGCTGCGCCAGCCGCGATGATCCAGCACGCGGATCGCCGCCAGACGCTCGTCCGTCAGGATCGGCTGCGCCAGGTGCAGGCGATGGCACTGGCCCTCGCTCGTCTCGAGCAGGTTGCCCTCGGGACCGACGTAGCTCTGCAGCGACATGATGATCTCTTCGCGGATCGGGTCGATCGGCGGGTTGGTCACCTGCGCAAAGAGCTGCTTGAAGTAGTCGTAGACCAGCCGCGGCTTGTCGCTCAGCGCCGCCAGCGCCGCGTCGTTGCCCATCGAGCCGGTCGACTCCTGCCCCTGCTCAACCATCGGCAGCATGAGCATGTTCACGTGCTCGGCCGTGTACCCGAACGCCTGCAGCCGTTGCAGCCGCTTGTCCGCATCGATCTGCGTGCTGCTCGGCGGCGGCGCGGTGACGGTGGCGTTGACCTCGCTGACCGCCTCAAACCCCGGCCCCGCCTCGCCGCCCCGGCCGGGCTCGCCGCCGTCCCCGCAAGGCGGCGCGGGCAGCTCGTGCAGATCCACGCGCTGGCTCTGCAACCACTGACCGTACGGCCGGCGACTGATAATCTCGCCCTTGATCTCCTCGTCCGCGACGATGCGCCCCTGCTCGAAGTCAACGAGGAACATGCGCCCCGGCTCGAGCCGGCCCTTCTCCACGACCCGCGCCGGGTCCACCTCCAGCACACCCACCTCGCTGGCCATGATCACCCGATCGTCGTCAGTGACGTAATACCGGCTGGGCCGCAGCCCGTTGCGGTCCAGCACCGCGCCGATGCACGTGCCGTCCGTGAACGCCACCGACGCCGGGCCGTCCCATGGCTCCATCAGACACGAGTGATACTCGTAGAACGCCCGCTTGGCGGGGTTCATCAGCTCGTTCTCCTCCCACGCCTCCGGGATCATCATCATGATCGCCTCGGGCAGGCTCCGCCCCGCCAGCAGCAGCAGCTCCAGCACGTTGTCGAAGCTGCCCGAGTCGGAGCAGTCCGGCTCAACGATCGGGCCCAACCGGCCGATCTCGTCGCCGAACAGCTCACTGGCGAGCAGCCCCTGCCGGGCGCGCATCCAGTTGACGTTGCCCCGCAACGTGTTGATCTCGCCGTTGTGGCTCATGAAGCGATTGGGCTGGGCGCGGTCCCAACTCGGGAACGTGTTGGTGCTGAACCGCGAATGCACCATCGCCAGGTGGCTGGTGTAGTCCGGGTCGCGCAGATCTGTGTAGTAGGCGGGCACCTGTCCGCTTGTGAGCTGACCCTTGTAGACGATCACCTTCGTCGACAGCGAGCAGATGTAGAACCAGTCACGCTGGGCCAGGTCCTCCCGCGTGCGCAGCTCGCCGGTCACCCGCTTGCGCATGATGTAGAGCTGACGCTCGAACGCCTCGCCCCCGGGCCCGTCCTCGCCCGGGGCGATGAAAAGCTGCTCGATCACCGGCTCACGCGACCGCGCCGTCGGCCCCACGTCCGCTCCGTCCGCGTCCACCGGCAGGCGACGCCACCCCAGCAGCCGCAGGCCCTGCTCGGCGACGACGCGCTCCACCTCGGTCTTGCACACGTCGCGCTCCGCCTCGTCGCGCGGCAGGAAAACATTGCCCACCCCGTAGCCGCCCGCCTCCGGCAGCTCGATGCCCGCATCCAGCCGCGCCACGCGCCGCAGCAACGCGTGCGGAATCCCCGTGAGAATACCCGCCCCGTCGCCCGTGTTCGGCTCACACCCGCACGCCCCGCGATGGTCCATCCGCTGAAGCATCTTCAGCGCGTCGCGGACGATGTCGTGGCTCGCCTGCCCCTTGATGTGGGCGACAAAGCCCACGCCGCAGGCGTCGTGCTCCTGACGCGGGTCGTACAGTCCGCCCGCCTCGGGCCGGCCCAGCGGGGCCAGATCCCGTGACAATGGGTTTTCCGTGGATGTCATGCCTGGCCTCCGGCCAAGTGCGCCTCGCCTGACCCCGCCACCGTCTCCGACCCCGCCACCGCCGACGCCCCCGACACCGCCTCCGCCTCCGCCCCCGACACCGCCTCCGCCTCCGCCTCCGGCACCGCCGCGTGCCGCGTCAGCGCGTCAACGAACAGCCCCGCCGCCGGCGAAAAACCCGCCCCGTGACGCTGACGATGAATGATGCCGATCGGACGCACCAGCCGCGGCGACAGCGGCCGCGCCCGCAGCGTCCCCGCCTCCACCTCCCGCGCCACCGTCCGCAGCGGCAGAATCGCGAACGCCCCCGTCACCGACACCACGTGCTTGATCGTGTCCAGGTTGTCGAACGAGCTGGCCACCGCCACCCGCGCCCCGTTCTCTCGCAGATACCGCCGGATCCGCCGGCCCACCGGCAGCTCCGCGTCGAACGCCACCATCTCCAGCCCGTCCAGGTCCCCCGCCTCCACCAGCCCATCCCCCTCGGCCAGACCATGGCCCGGGGCGCACACCACCGCCATGGGCTCGTCCCGCAGCGCAATCACCCCCACCCCACGCCACCGCTGCGGGTACGACACGATCCCCAGGTCGCAGCTCATCTCACGCACCGCCGTGTGCACCGCATCCGGGTGGTCGTACGTGATCTGGACATGAATCTGCCGATGCTCGGCCTCGAAACGCTCCCGCACCCGCTCCAGCAGCTCAATCCCCGCCGAGTAGATCGCCGCCACGCGCACCGTGCCCGTGACCGCCGCGACCCCCGCACCCGGCGATCCGGCACCGGGCCCGCCCCCCTGACCCAGGCTCGTCACCCGCCGCTCAAGCTCGTCGTAACGCTCGATCAAGCTCTGGCACCCTTCCAAAAACAACCGGCCGGCGTCCGTCAGCTCCAGCGGACGGACGCTCCGATCGATCAGTTGCGTCTGGAGACGCTTCTCCAACTGGCTGATCCGCTGGCTGGCCGCGGACTGGGTGATGCCGTGCAGCCTCGCGGCTTCCGAAAAGCTGTGGCAACGCGCCACGTCGGCGAAAAGTCTCAACGTCTGCATGGGCCGGATATGCTAGAGCATAAGCCCAATTTATGTCAAGCCCAACGTCTATTAGAACTTCTAATATCAGCTCCCGCCCGACGGAGCACCAGGGCCCGATCACAGATGATGCCCCCCACCTTACCCGCCCACCCCGGCTTCGCCAATGCCAATTTCACATCCGCCCAGGCGCTGGTCGATAACAGGGGCGTGGCCGGGGGGGGCGTGGCGGGGGGGATCGGTAGGAGGATTTCGAGCATGGCCTATGTGTCCAAGCGGCTAAGCGGTGCCCTCGCAGCGTCCGCCGCGTGGCTGATCCTTGCCCTGGCCCCGCTGACCCCCGCCGACGCCGTCCAGGGCCGGCTCGAGGCCCTGATCCGCGGCGCGACCCTCGGCGAGACACGCGTCTCCGTCGTGGTCATGGACCTGGACCGCCAGCAGGTGCTCGCCTCCATCGACCCCGACACGCCCATGATCCCCGCCAGCAACATGAAGCTCATCACCACCGCCGCGGCCCTCGATGTGCTCGGCGCCGACCACGTCTTCCGCACCGAGTTGCTGCTCGTCCACGCCGACGACGACGACGACCCGAGCCTCATGATCCTCGGCCAGGGCGACCCCGCCTTCGGCGACCCGGTGCTGCTGGCCCGACACGAGCCGCCCCTGACCGTCGACGACGTGCTGGACAAGTGGGTCGCCGCCGTCAACGCCGCCGGCGTCCACCACCTGGCCCGGATCATCGTCGACGACTCCATCTTCGACCGCCGGTTCGTCCATCCAACCTGGCCCCCCGACCAGCTCATCAACCGCTGGGCCGCGCCGGTCGCCGGCCTGAGCTTCTACCTCAACACCATCGACGTCACCGCCACCGCCGGAGACGGCTCGCCGCGCGTCGAGCTGTTTCCCCCCGGCCCGTTCCTCGAGACCCGCAACCGGGCCCGCCGCGGCGACCGCGACGCCTTCTGGGTCAGCCGCGAGCCCGGCACCGACCGCTTCACCTTCCACGGCACCGTGCAGTCACGCGGCACGGGGCCCATCGAGGTCTCGCTCCACGATCCGCCCATGTTCCTCGGCCGGCTGCTGCGCCACGAGCTGACCGGCGCCGGGCTCACGGTCGGGCCCGTCCGCCGACGCGACGAGCTCGCGGCCCGCGTCACGCCGACCCGACCGCTGCACGTCGTGCGCACCGCGCTGCCGCTGGTGCTCATGCGCACCAACCAGGACTCGCAGAACATGTTCGCCGAGGCCCTGCTCAAGGCCATGGGCCGGGCCATGACCGGCGAGCCGGGCAGTTGGCAGAACGGCGCCGCCGCCGTACGCATGGCCCTGCGCCAGCGCCTGGGCCCGGCCAGCGCCGCCGTCACCGTCGCCGACGGCAGCGGCCTGTCACGCGACAACCGCGTCACCGCCCGCCTGATCGTCGACCTGCTCCGCTCCATGCACCACGACGAGCACCACGGCCGACTCTGGCGCCACACCCTCGCCCGCGCCGGCGACTCCGGCACCCTCGCACGCCGCATGGGCTCGCTCGACGCCGAGATCTACGCCAAGACCGGATACATCCGCGGCGTCTCCGGCCTCTCGGGCTACCTCGTCATCCCCGCCGACGACGAGCCCGCCGGCGAACGCACCATCGCCTTCAGCTTCCTCTTCAACGGCTTCACCCCGCCCCTGCGCAACGCCCACATGCGCGACCTCCAGGACGAAATGGTCGCCGCCGTCCTCGAACACCTCACCGCACGCCCCTGACCAGCCGTCAAAAACCGGGTGCCACGGCTTGTCCGCGAAGCGGCAAGCCGTGCGACGCGCGACAGATGCACGGCCTTGCGACAGGATGCGGGGTGTACGACAGCCCTGTGGCCAATGAATCCTGCGAGCTGAACGCCCGGAACGTCGCCCTGCGAAGCCCTCCGGCAGCGCCCCGGCAGGGGCGAAGGGTTGTAGGAGCGCAGCGGAACCCGTGGTTGTCACGAACAAACGAACTCCGCCCCGGACGGGGCGGCGGCAGGGTGTTTGTCAGCGCCGCCTCTGCCCCGCCGGGGCAGGTTGATCCATGGCCACGCTTCCCACGGGTTCCGCTGCGCTCCACCCGTAGCTACAGCCCGTCGCCCCTTCGGGGCGGCTCACCACGCCTGCCCGCACAAGCTCGGCCGTTGCGTGGCACCCAACGCCGTGAACTCTGGCTGTAGGGTGGGTAGAGCGCAGCGATGGCCGCGGCACCGGCGAACGCCGGTAAACCCACCGGTTGCGGCGGGAATCCACGGCCAGCGTGGTGAATTTCGCTCCGCTCTACCCACCCTACGACGGAAGTTCACGCCGTTGCGTGGCACCCGGTGAGCAGGTTCTCCGACAGAGGCCAGGATTTCGATTACGATCAGCACCGGATCGCGGCCCCTGGCTCATTCGCCCATCAGCGAGCCCACCACCATGCCCAACTTCATCCTCCTCGTCGGCGAGGACGTCGGCCTGCACCTCGGCTGCTACGGCGATGCCTACGCCTCCACGCCCCATCTCGACCGCCTCGCCAGCCAGGGCCACCGCTACACCCACGCCTTCAGCACCGCCCCCGTCTGTGCCCCCAGCCGCTCCTGCCTCGTCTCCGGCCGATACGCCTTCTCGCTCGGCTCGCATCACATGCGCTCGAACCTGCTCCACCCGCCACGCCTGTTCACCCACGAGCTGCGCGACGCCGGCTACCACGTGAGCTGGCCGACCAAGCTCGACTTTAACTTCGACCCCGCCGACGACTTCGCCGACGACCGCGAGCACTGGCTTGACCGCCTCCGCTCCGGATCGCTGCCCGACCAGCCCTTCTTCCTCTTCCGCAACTTCGGCGTCACCCACGAGAGCACGATGTGGCCCGAGCCGTGGGAGGGCGGCGGAGCGGTCAAGGAACGCGAGGCCGAACTGCATCGCCTCGCCCCCGCCCAGCGGCACGACCCCGCCGCCGCGCACGTGCCCGCCTACCTGCCCGACACGGCCGAGGTCCGCGCCGACATCGCCCGCTATTACGACGCCCTGTCGATCCAGGACGCCCAGGTCGGCGACGTCCTCGACGCCCTCGACGCCTCGCCCTACGCCGACGACACGATCGTCATCTACATGTCCGACCACGGCCGGGGCCTGTGGCGCGAGAAGCGGTGGTGCTACGGCTCGGGCATCCACCTGCCGCTGATCGTTCGCGCCCCGGGCATCACCCAGCCCGGCGCGGCGGTCGATGAGCTCGTGAGCTGGGTGGACATCGCCCCGACGGTCCTGTCGCTGGCGGGTGTGGCGGGGGGTGTGGCGGGGGTGCCCGAGGCGTACCAGGGGCAGGTCTTCCTCGGCCCCGACCGCGCCCGCCCGCGTGATCACGTCTTCGCCGGACGCGACCGCATGGACGAAGCGTTCGACCGGGTGCGGGTCTGCCGCTCGCAGCGATGGCATTACATCCGCAACCATCACCCCGAGTTGCCGTGGGCGCAGCGCGGCCGGTACATGGAGCACCAGCTCACGACCCAGGCGGTGCGCGAGCTGGGGGCGCGCGGTGAGCTGCCTGAGCCGGCGGCCCAGTGGCTCGCCCCGCGCAAGCCCGCCGAGGAGCTCTACGACGCCGACGCCGACCCGGAGATGGTGCGCAACCTCGCCGACCGCCCCGAGCATGCCCAGGTCCTCGCCGCCCACCGCGCCACGCTGGAGCGGTTCCTCGAGGACGTGGGCGACCTCGGCGAGCTTGCGGAGTCGGAGCTGATCGCCCGCGGCCTGGTCGAGGACAAGCTCGCCGAGTACCGCCAGCGCATCGAGCCCCTGCCCGAACGCTACCGCATCGGGCCCGAGCGCACGCTCCTGACGCTTGAAGAGACCCGCGCCTGGGCGGAGCGCCACACGCAGTAGGGTGGGTAGAGCCCCGGCCGCAAAGTCCCCGGCGTTGAGTGGCACCCGACCACTTCAAGGTGCACCACTTGCACGATCATCCGCGCGACACGCTGCGCATCGTCAACGGCCGCGGGCCGGTCCATGACCTCGCTGTCGCCGCGGGCCGCATCGTCGACGCGAACGAGCTCCACGCATCCTGCCGCTCGCTCGACGCCGCCGGCGGCCTGATCCTGCCGGCGGGGATCGACCTCCATACGCACGTGCTGTCACGCGGCGTGGCGCTCGCCCGCCACCACGCGCCCTGGGTGCCAGGCCCGGCCGAGGCCGCCCAGGCCTACGCGCGGATCGGCTACGGCCTGTTCGTCGACGCCGCCGTGCCCTGGCACGAGCTGACCTTCGCCCGCCAGGGCGCGACCGCGGCGCACCCCGTCGAGGCGCGCTGGCTGTGGGAGCTTGACGCCGACGACGAGCACGCCGCCGGCGACCCCGGCTGGCTCGGCCAGCGATTGCACGACAGCCAGGCCCTGGGCGTGAAGTTGGTGCTGCCGGTCGACCTCGGCCTCGACGCGGCGCGGGCGCGCATCGAGCGCGTCGCCCACGCCCTGGCCCAACTCGACGCGAGCGTCAAGCTCCACGTGCACGGCCCGGCGCTGGGCCAGCCCGGCAACGCCGAAATCACCGCCGAGCTCATCCGCCGGCTCGACGGCCTGCCGGTGCACCTGGCCCACGTCCAGTTCCACGCCTACGCCCGCACCCCCCGCGGCCGCCACGCCAGCGGCGCCGAGACCATCGCCCAGGCACTCGACCAGGCCGACACCATCACCGCCGACGCCGGGTGCATCAGCTTCGGCCCGGCCATGATGGTCTCGCGCGACACCGCCCTGGCCACGCAGCTCGGCCCCCTCGTCCACGCCGCCCCCCTCATCCGCCACGGCTGGGCGGTGCTGCCGCTGCAATACCACCGCGACAACCCCGTCCATGCCGTGCAGTGGGCCACCGGCTTGGAGCTCATGCTGCGATGCCAACGCCTCCAGCGCCTGTCCCTGAGCGTCGATCACCCCAACGGCGGATCGCTGCTCAACCTGCCCGGCCTGCTCGCCCTGCTCATGGACGCCGACACCCGGCAGCACGCCCTGGCCCAGGCGCACCCGGCCGCACGCCAGCGCACCGGCCTGGCGACGCTCGACCGCGAACTGACGCTCGACGAAGCCCTGGCCGTGACCCGCCACGCCCCCGCCGCCGCGCTGGGCCTGAGCGACCACGGCCGGCTCGACGTGGGATCGATCGCCAACCTCGTCGTCACCGACGCCATCACCGCCCCGCCCCGCACGCTCCTGCTCGCCGGCCGCGTCGTCGACCTGGCAGGACTCAGATGAAGCCTCAGGGGTGCCGCAGCCGTCGCTTCGCTCTACCCACCCTACAACCCACGTGCTTGAAGAATGCGCATCAATCGCAGTCTTCGTCCAGGTCGCGCACGCTGTCCAGCCGATGCACGCGCAGCAGCAGGTCGAGGTCGAACGCCTCGTCGCGCACCTCGCCACGTCGGCCGCGGCCGTCGGTCACCACGTCGAGCTCGACGATCAGGTCCGGGTTGTCCGCGTCGACGTCGTCGTGCATGACGTAAAAGTTGGCGTGCGTGGTGATGCGCGGCTGCTGGTCGCGGTCGAGCCGGTCCATCCGCACGCGCTCGTAGCTGTACAGCCGGGCGACCAGGCCCGCCTCGCCGGTGACGTCGAGCATCTCGATCCGCGTCGGCCGGGCGCTGCGCG
>SKPT01000658.1 GCA_007119405.1 Phycisphaeraceae bacterium | reverse complement strand
TCCTGGCGGGCTATGTGGCCGGGAAACTGCACGCCTTCGCCGCCCTGCGACCCGGCCGGCGGGCGTGGCAACTCGGACCCGCAGCCGCCCGCGACGCCAGCCTCGGCCGCACGCTCGCCAACCGCCTCGTCAGCTCGATCGCCGGCCAGCGCCTCTTCGTCGACATTCCCGAGGCGAACCCCCACGCCGTGGCCTGGGCCGATGCATTGAACCTCAACGTCCAGCGGCCCTTTCTGCGCATGTGCCGGGGGCAACCCCTCACCGACAACCCGACCCACCTCTGGGCCAGCTCAGGCCCGGAAAAGGGCTGAAGCGAAACGCAGCGCCCGACCCGGTGCGCCTTTATTGGCCATTGATACGGCTTACACATAAATTGCAGGCGTCGGGGCCAGGGTGCGCCGCGAGGCATTGATGTAGGGTGGGTAGAGCGGAGCGAAACCCACCACGAACGTCGTAGATCCTCGACAATCCCGGTGGGTTTCGCTCCGCTCTACCCACCCTACATCAATGCCTCGCGGCGCATCCTGGCCCCGACGCCTGCAATTTATGTGCAAGCCGTATCAGTGGCACCCGCGACGATTGGGGTGAAGACGCTCGCACGGGAGGGGGGCGATCGCGGCTATGCTGGCGTGATGGCGAGGCTGCACCCGATCACCGCCGAGGCGTTGAAGGGCATGCTCACGCCGGAGGTCGAGCAGGTGCTCGCCAGGCCCGGCGTGCTGAAGTTGCCCGACGGTCGGATGGTCAAGAGCTTCCGCAAGGCCGGCGGGTGGCTGTCGAGCGCGCGTTGGCGGCCGTATGCCCTGCGCTTCGTGCGGGCGGCGGCGGAGCTGGGGCGGCGCGGGGTGGCGACGGTGCGGGTGCAGGCGGCGTATCGGGTGTCGCCGTCGCGGCGTGACGTGGTTGTGTACCTGCCGCTGGCCGGCACGCCCTTGCGGCAGCGGCTCGAGGATGAGGACGCGCTGGGGCGGTTCGCTCGCTTTCTTGCGGGCCTGCACGAGCGGGGCGTGCACCCGCGGTCGATGCACCTGGGCAACGTGATCGTCGACGGGCAGGGGGGCATGGGGGTCATCGACGTCACGGCGGCGCGGTTCTACAGGCGCGGGGCGCCGCCGGCGGCGCGGGCGCGGGACTTTCGCCCGCTGCTGCGCTACGAGCCGGAGGCGACGGCGATCAAGGGTTACGGGGTGCGGCGGTTCGTCGATGCCTACCTGGAGGCGGCCGGGTTCACGCCGCGGCGGCGGGGGCGGTTGCTGCGCCATCTAGCGCGGCAGGACGCGGCGCTGGCGGAGGCGGTCGGCAAAGGTGCACCTCAGATTCGTAGCAGACGAGCGACGCGGTAAGGTGGGTGCCACTGGCGGCTTGTCCGCCAGTGGCTGGGCGGGCCGTAGGGCGTGGGTGGTTCGAGTACGCGAGACCCGCGCCGTCTGCACGGTAGATGGGCTGCGGTGCACCTGGGCACTGGCGGGCAAGCCGCCAGTGGCACCCCGGTCATCGAACGCCGCACCCGCTACTCTTAAGAGGTGCATCCGTCGTCGTAGACCGCCGACCAAAGTGGGAAAGTGCGTGACAAAATGGGAATCGGCGGGAATGCGGACGGCGCGGCCGATCCATTGCCCGATTTCAGAATCACCAACCTGATGCGCGCGTGCCTTTCGTATTCCGTATCAGGTGGCGCTCAGCAGCGTTTCGGGGATGGGGCGGGGCCGGCCGGCGGCGTCGACGCAGGCGAGCGTGGTCTCGGCGGTGGCGAGCAACTCACCCGCACGCTCAATGCGGTAGTGGTGGACGATCTTGATGCCGGCCGAGGTTTCCACGGCCACGTGGATGGTCAGCTCGTCGTCGTAGTGGGCCGGGCGGCGGTAGCGCAGGGACATGCGGGCGACGACGAAGCAGATGCCCCGGGCTTCGAGGTCGCGGTAGGCCAGGCCCTGCTCGCGCAGCAGCTCCGTGCGTGCGACCTCCAACCAGACGGGGAAGACGCTGTGGTGCGCAACGCCCATCGGGTCGCATTCGGGGTAGCGCACGCGGACGGTAACGGTGGTGGCGGTGGACATACGGGCTGGGCCACCCGGGATCTTACGGATTCAGATAAAGGCCTGGCCGTGGCTCAGCGGCTGCCGCGTGGGTCAATCGCGTGTGGGGACGAGGAACCATTGGTCGCGGACGCTCTCGGCGGGTGTGAGCGGGCCCGGGGCTTCGCCGGTGATGCGGATGATGGCCCAGCGGGTGGGCGGGCCGATGTGGTCGTTGCGCTCCTCCTGTTCGAAGAAGCGGCGGAGGGTCGAGAGCTGGTCCTCGGCGTCCATCAGGCCCAGGGCGATGGCGGCGAAATGGCGGACGCGGTCGTCCTCGGGGTTGATCGGGTGGGTGTCGCTGAGTCGGCCGGCGAGGGTGTCGGCCAGGGCGGGGTCGTTGCGGTCGGGCGGTTCGTAGATGCGGCCGAGGGCCCAGACGGCGGCGCTGCGGGCGTCGCTGGCGTGGCCGGAGCCCTTGGGCACGTAGCGGCGGAGGGTCTGGCTGGCCGGGGCGTGGCGAAGGTCGCCCATGAGGATGGCGAGCTGGGCCGCCTCGTAGCCCAAGGCGTCGCGGCCGCCGCCGCGGGCGACGACGCGCGGATCGTCCGCCCCGGCGTCATTGAGGTCGGTGACGCGCACGAGGGCCTGAAGGGCGCCGTCGAGCGTGTGCTCCAGGGCGAGGCGGCGCAGGGCGCCCGCGGCGGCGAGCCGCGTCTCGGGCCGGGCGTGGGCCAGCAGTTCGACGAGGCGCTCGGCCGGGTCGGGGTAGTCGACGAGGCCGGCGAAGTGGGCGGCCTGCTCCAGGGCGCGCCAGTCGTCGGTGGCGAAGATGCGATCGATGTGGCGCTGGACGTCGGCGCGCAGGGCGTCGTCGCCGTGGTAGTCCTCCAGCGTCCGCCGGGCCAGGACGCGAACGGGCACGGCCGGGTCGGCGAGCTGGTCGGCGATGCGCTGGACCGCCTCGGCGTCGCGCTGTGCGGCCAGGCCGCGCATGGCGTGCTCGCGTGC
>SKPT01000220.1 GCA_007119405.1 Phycisphaeraceae bacterium | reverse complement strand
CTGGCCGGCGGCGGCGGCGCGGCGCAGCCCGGTGCAGCACGCCGGACGCAGCGGATCGAGGTGGATCAAAGCCACGGCGGCGCGGACGGCCGGCCAATGCTCGGCGCGTTCGATCAGCTTGGCGGCGGCGCGGACGGCGGGGTGGCGGCGGTCACGCTCCAGCAGCGTCGCCAGCCCGGGCACAGGGCGCGGCAGCATGGCCATGGCCGCGAGCAGGACCGGCTCCTGCTTGTGCCGGGCGTAGGCGCGGACGGCCTCGTCAAGCGCCGAGGCGATGTAGCCGGCGGCGGTGGCGTCGAAGCTCGGCAGCACGTCCGGGTCATCGCTGGTCGCGGCCCGGTAGGCCAGCTCCAGCAGGCAGGCCGACGCCCGGCGGCGCAGCGGCTCGTCGTTGTGGCGCAACTGGTCGGCGACGAGGTAGGTCAGGTGGGCGTCGGCGGCGCGGTGGACGATCTCGACGACGTTGGCGGGGCCTTCGCCGCGGGTGCGGCCCGCGGCCTCGCGCAGCGGGCGGTACAGGGCCGGGACGTGGGCGACGACCTCCTGCTGCAAGGCTCGGGGCAGGCGGTGAAAGTGCAGCACGAGCCCGATGGTGCCCGCCGGCTCGCCACGCGTCAGCAGCAGGCGGGCGATGCGCGTCAGGGCCGCGGCGTCGGCGGTGGGCAGTGCCGCGGCCAGGGCGCGGTCGACGCTCACGTCGCGGATCGTCTCGAGATGCTCGTAGAGCTGGTCGATCATGGCGAGGCTCGGCTGGCGTGCGCGCACCGCGGCGGGGCGCGTCCGATCACTGTTATCGGCTGGTTGGGGGCCCGTGATCGAGCCGGGGGGTGAGGTGCCGACGGGTCCCATAATCCGGGCCGGGGGGACCGCCATCGCGTGGCGGTTGGCGGGGTGCTTCCAGCCATCTGTTCGGCGTCACCGGAAAAAGCCAGCGCGGAACCGGGGCGGACGAAGGGGAGCACCACATCACAACGTCACGTTTGCCCCTGCCGTCCTGGCCGCCTGGCTTGCTTATCATCCGGGGCCGTTGAGAAACCGCGAAGGCGCGACGAGCCGCGAAGCAGCGAAGCTGCAAGAAAATATTGACCTTTGAATGGTTGGCTTTACCACTGATTGGCGTCGCTCAGGGTGCCACGACTTGACCGCGAAGCGGCAAGCCGTGCGATCGTCGGCAAACGCACGGCTTGCCCTTCGGGACAAGCCGTGGCACCCCGGCGGGCAAGGTTAAATCCACCAGTAAAACGTCATTAGACCAACTGAATCTTCTTCGCGTGCTTCGCCTTCTTCGCATCTTCGCGGTTTGCTGGGGGGCTCACGGAGGCTCGGGCTATTCTGATCTCCCACTTTTCTACCAGTGTGCATCCGTGTGCATCGGTGGTTCCTGCTCTGTCTGCGTACATCCGCTCACGACCGCGCCGGCGCCGTCTCGTGCTGCTGCTTGAGCAGTTGCGCGTACTCGATGATTGCGTCGTACGGGTCGTGGGCGGGCTTGAAGCGCAGGGCCTTCTCCGTCGCCGTCATGTCCGCGCAGGTGTAGTCCTGGTAGAAGGCGTAGGGGTTGTCGATGTACTCGGGCTCGTGGTCTGTGCCCAGGGCCTCGTTGAGCGCGGCGACGATCTGGTTGAAGCTCGTGGCCTTGCCGGTGCCAACGTTGTAGATGCCACTCTGAGCCTCGTCGGCGGCGGCGGCGAGGGTGCAATGGACCACGTCGCGCACGGAGACCTGGTCGCGGGCCTGCTCGCCGTCGCGGAAGATGCGCGGGCGCTCGCCGGCGAGCATCTGCATCGCGAGCTGGTGGACCATGCTGGCCATGTGCTTTTTGTGCGCCTCGCCCGGGCCGAAGACGTTGAAGTAGCGCAGCCCGACGATGTGCAGGTGGGGGTGATCGGCCAGGGTCTTGCGGTGCAGGTTTTCCATCAGCCACTTCGAGAAGCCATAGACGTTGGCGGGCCGCCCGGCGTCCTCGAGGCGGAAGGGCCGGCGGGCCTCGGTCGCGCCGTTGGCGCGCGTGCCGTAGGTCGCGGCGCTGGAGGCCCAGACGAGCTTGATCTGCGTCTCGATGACCAGGTCCAGCAGCGTGGCGAAAGGCTCGACGTTGTCGGCGATCATCGTCGCCTGGTCGGTGACGGTGGTGTCGGTGATCGACGCCTCGTGGAAGACGACGTCGGGCTCGAAGCTCTCGAACACGGCCGGCAGGTCGAGCTCGGCGAGGTTGGCGGCGATGACCTGGCCGCGGTAGGACCAGCCGCCGGGACCTTCCGAGGCGAGGTTGGCGAAGTGGCCGCTGCGCATGTCGTCGACGATGAGCAGCTCGGCGTCGGAGTCGGATTCCTGGATGGTGCGGGCGAGGTTCGAGCCGACGAACCCCGCGCCACCGGTGATGAGAATGTTCATGGCGTGCAGGATAACGGGCAAGGCGGGGGTTCGGGGGTCGGGGTTCGGCAGATGGGGTCCCAGTGCCGTTAACGCCCGTCCTGAGCGAATGCGAAGGGCGGGATTTCCGGAAAGCGACCTGTCGCCATGTGCGCACGAATCAGACCCGCCCCCTGGAAATCCCGCCCTTCGCTCGCCGACTCGCTCAGGACGGGCGTTAACTGGTGGACCGGAAGTCAGGATCCCCGATCCCCGAACCCCGCTCCCTCAATCCTGCGGCACCGGCGGGATGGTCAGCTCGACGCCGGCGGCGAGGCGGTTGGGGTCGTCGCCGATCGTGCTGCGGTTGGCGTTGAAGATCTGCCGCCAGTGGCGCGACGTGCCGTAGTGCTGCTGGCTGATGCGCGACAGCGTCTCGCCGCTGCGGACGGTGTGCGTGCGCGGGCCGAGCGGCGGCGGCGGGGTGACCTCGCCGTCACGCTCGCGGCCGAGCACCTGCTCCGGCGAAGGCAGCCGCAGCTCCTGGCCGACACGCAGGCGGTACGGGTCGACCGTCGGGTTGGCGCGGGCGATGTCGAGCCAGTGCCGCTCGTGGCCGTAGTGCCGGCGTGCGATATGCACGAGCATGTCGCCGCGCTGGACGGTGTAGGTCT
>SKPT01000218.1 GCA_007119405.1 Phycisphaeraceae bacterium | reverse complement strand
GCCTGGCTCGTGCCGGCGCGGCGCGCCGGGATCAACCCGGCGCAGACGCGCGCCACGTGGTCGGGGCGCAGCGCCAGGCTGGGCACGGCCGCGTTCAGCTCGCCAAGCATCGCCTCGATGTGCGCCGGCGTCGGGGCACCGCTGGCCATCGGCGCTTCGACCGGCGCGTGATACGTGCCCGCCAGCAGCCGCCCGCGCAACGGCATGAGGAAATAGACCGGCGCATGCCGCTGTGGCGGCTGCACCGCCAGGGCGTGGGTGGCCGGCGGCGCGACGTCCAGCAGCAGGTTGAACGCCAGCGCCGGGGCGAACAGCCCGCGCCGCGGCCGATCCAACCGCGCCGCGAGCTCCGCGCAGGCCGGCCCGGCGCAGTTGAGCACCACCGGGGCGCGGAAGCGGTAAGCCGTCCCGTCCGTCTGGTCGACGGCCTGGAGCCCCGTGACGCGACCGTCGCGGCAGTGCAGGGCGGTGACGTGCATCTGGTTGAGCGCCGTGGCCCCGCAGGCGCACGCCCAGTGCAGCAGCTCGATGAGCACGCGCGCGGGCGAGGTCAACGCCAGCTCGTGCCACACGGCCGCGCCCGCCAGGCCGTCGCGCCGCACGTCGGGGAACAGGCGCTGCGTCCGGCAGGCATCGACGACGCGGCTGGGCGTCAGCAGTCGGCCGCCGCGCCGCATCGCGAGCAGGTCATGCGCCTTCAGCGCGACCCGCATCACGCCGCTGCGCTTGAGCCCGCGCTGGTGAAGCGGCATGACGCAGGTGACCGGCTCGACGAGTTCGGGCAGGTGGCGCGCGAAGAAGCGCTGCTCGTCGACCGAGGCGCGGTGGCGCGGCAGGTCGAGGCTCTGGAGATAGCGCAGGCCGCCGTGGACGATGCGCAGCGTGTTGGCGCTGGTGGCGTGGCCGAAGTCGCGCGACTCGATCAGCAGCGGATAGAGGCCCCGGCGGGCGGCTTCGAGCGTGGCGCAGATGCCGTGGACCCCGCCGCCGACGATGATGACGTCGTAGCGCTGCTCGGCGGCGTGATGGGGGTTGCGGCTGATCATGGGTTGGCCGCCTTCGCTGGTCGTGCCATGCGCAGGCGCAGTTGGCAGCGCGTTGTCGCCAGCAGGGTCTTGCGTTGGCCGAAGGTGCGCGGCTGTGGTGTCAGGCGTTGCAAGCGTCGTGCCAGGTCCCGTCCCGGCGCGTCGGGTTGCAGTTGGCCGGGCAGGATGAAGCCGTAGCTGCCGACGCTGTGGACTTCCTCGGGCAGGGGCAGCGGATCGCTGCCGGGGACGATGGCGATGCCGCGGCGACGGGCATGGCGGAACAGCGTCGGCGGCGGCAGGCCGCGCGGCCGCGCGGCGTTGTCACCCAGCAGGAGCCGGCCATCGCTCGCGCCGTCGATGGCGCGGCCGACGCGTCGGCCGCGCGACCCGAGCCACTTGCCCATGCCCCAGGGCACGATGGCCTGGCCCGCTTTGTCGATCACCTGCCGCAACGTCGCGTCGAAGGCCTGGCCGTCGGCAAGCTCGGCGCGGGTGTTGACCGCCAGGACCTCGAGTCGCTCGGCGGTGACGACGTGGCGCGCGGCGACGATGAGCAAAGACGCGCCGGGCTCGCCATCGCCCTTGGCGCGCAGGGACGTCGGCTCGTCAGCCTGCTCGATGCGCCAGCGGGTCAGCCCGCTGGCCGCGCGCAGCCGGGCGTATTGCGTGTAGGGGGCATCGTCGGCCAGCAGCAGGCAGCCGATCACCGTGTGCGTCAGGCCCGCGCGCTGGCGGGCGTGGCGCAGGTTCGCCGCCGCGGCGTCGAGGAATCGCTCGACGTCGAAGCACGGCTGCAAGTGCACGTGGGCGTCGACGAGCGTGGCCGTCATGGTCCCGGGGAGCTAGGCACCGCGGAAGGGTCCGGCGCGTCGACCGGCGGCGGGTCGCTGGCCGCGGCGGAAGGGTCCTGCTCGTACACCGCGCGCACCTTCCAAGGCTTGAGGCCGTGGCTCTCGTGGTAGATGCGCACCAGCAGCTCCGAGAGCACGCCCATCATGATGAACAGGATCGCGAGGATGAACATCATCATGGCGAAGAGCACGAGCACGTTGTTGTTCAGCGACACCGCCAGGCCGTGCTCGGTCAGGTGCCCCGTGCGCTGGACCAGCGCGATGCCCAGCGACAGGAACGCCAGCACCGCCGACGCCAGCGAGACCTTGCCGAAGAAGTAGATCGGCTTGGTCAGGTAGTCGCCGAGGAACTTGATGGTGACCAGGTCGAGGAGGACCTTGACGGTGCGGTTCAGGCCATACTTGCTGTCGCCGGCGGTGCGTGGACGATGGTTGACGACGGTCTCGGTGACGCGGGCGCCGCGCCATTTGCAGATCGCGGGCAGGAAGCGGTGCATCTCACCGTAGAGGCGCACGTCTTCGACGACCTCGCGGCGGTAGGCCTTGAGCGTGCAGCCGAAGTCGTGCACCTCGCGCGTCCAGGTGATCTTGCGAATGAGGCGATTGGCGATGACCGAGGGCAACCGCCGGCTGAGCAGCCGGTCGTGGCGGGTGCGTCGCCAGCCGCTGACGATGTCCCAGCCTTTGCCTTCGTCAAGGCGCGTCACGAGGCGCGGGATGTCGCGCGGGTCGTTCTGCCCGTCGCCATCCATCGGCACGAGGACGCGCCCGCGGGCGTGCTCGAAGCCCGCCCCCAGCGCGGCCGTCTGCCCGAAGCGGCGCGTGAACTGCACCACGCGCACGCGCGGGTCCGCGGCCGCGATGCGGCGAAGGCGCTCCAGCGTCCCGTCGCGCGAGCCGTCGTCGACAAAGATAATCTCGTAACGCAGGCTCTGGGCGTCGATGACCTGGGCGAGCTCGGCATAGACCTGCCCGACGTTATCCTGCTCGTCGAGCACGGGAATGATGACGGAAACGTCGCAGCCCTGGGAAGGGCGGTTGTCGTTTGGCATGATCACGTCGTGCTTCCTTTCCATCCGTGATGTCAGGGGTTTCGTGGCCGCTTGTCCATGTTGGGCTTGGGCGCCGGCGCGTCGTTACGCCGGCTCGGGGC
>SKPT01000045.1 GCA_007119405.1 Phycisphaeraceae bacterium | reverse complement strand
GGCGGCGCTGGCGAGCCTGCGGCCGCTGTTTGCGCTGCGCTACAGCGCGACGCACCGCGTGCCGTACAACGTGGTGTATCGCCTGACGCCGTACCAGGCGTATCGGCAGGGGCTGGTCAAGCGGATCAAGGTGGCGTCGGTGGTGACGCAGGGCAACGAGGCCCGGCCGTTCGTGCGGCTGGAGGCGGTCAACGCCCGCGGGGGCAGCGCGACGGCGAAGCTGCGCGTGCACCGGCTCAAGACGAACGGGACGGTGGCCCCGGCGACGGTCACGGTCAAACCGGGTGACAGCCTGGAGGCCAAGGCGCGGCGCAGCGACTACGCCGGCTTCGAGGTGGACACGGTCGATCCGGTGCAGGGGCTGGTGCGCTTCGCGCCGAGCGACGTGGAGCTGCACATGGGCGAGGAGATCGGCACGGATAAGCGGGCCATCTTCCGAGCGCAGATCGAGGAGACGATTGAGACGCACCTGAAGACGCAGGAGCGGCTGCGCAGCCAGGGGGTGAAGGTGCTGTCGCTGTTCTTCATCGACCGCGTGGACAACTACGCCGGGGATGAGCCGATGATCCGCCGGCTGTTCGACGAGGTGTTCGACAAGCTCAAGGCGGAGTATGAGCCGTGGCGCGAGCTGCCGGCCGACGAGGTGCAGGCGGCATACTTCGCCAGCAAGCGGCGCAAGGGGGGCGAGGTCGAGCTGCGCGATTCCTCCACCGGCGAGAGCCAGGACGATACCGCGGCCTACGACCTGATCATGAAGGACAAGGAGGCGCTGCTGAGCTTCCCGGACGATGGCGACGACGAGGAGACACGGCGGAAGAAGCACGTGGCGTTCATCTTCTCGCACTCGGCGCTGCGCGAGGGGTGGGACAACCCTAACGTCTTCCAGATTTGCACGCTCAACCAGTCGGCATCGGAGATGCGCAAGCGGCAGGAGGTGGGGCGCGGCGTGCGCTTGGCGCGCGACCAGGCCGGCCGGCAGCTCAGCGATGAGCGCGTCAACGTGCTGACGGTGATCGCCAACGAGAGCTATGAGCGGTACGTGGCGACGCTGCAGAGCGAGATCGCCGAGGAGTACCAGGAGGAGATCGAGGCGCGGTACGGCAAGCCGATCGGCGACCTGACCGTCGCGGAGCGGGCGAAGATCGCCCAGGAGTACGGCGAGGGCATCCTGCCGCCACCTCCGCCGCCGGCGAAGGGTCCCGAGGCCAGGCTGCGCAAGGAGCGGCTGCTGAGCCCCGAGTTCAGGGAGCTGTGGGATCGCATCCGGCATAAGACGCGCTACTCGGTGCAGGTGGACACGCAGCGGCTGCTGGCCGAGGCGGTGCCGGCCATCGACCGGGCGACGATCGAGCCGCCACGCGTGACCGTGACCGAGGCGGTGGCGACGGTGGGCGAGGCCGGGTTCGAGGCAGCACAGACGCGCGCGGCACGCACGGCCGCGACGCTGACCGGCCGGGGGCCGCTGCCGAACCTGCTTGAGCTGATGGTGGAGCTGATGGATCGCACGGTGCCGCGCGTGCGGCTGACGCGGGCGACGCTGCTGGAGGTGGTCCGGCGGACGAAGCAGCAGCGCGCGCTGGTGCAGAACCCGCACGAGTTCGCCGGTGTGGCGGTGGCGGCGCTGAAGGACCGGCTGCTGGACCAGCTCGTGGATGGGATCAAGTACGAGAAGGACGGCACATGGTGGGACATGAGCCGGATCGAGGAGGAGGATCTGGTCGAGTTGTTCAGCAAGCACGCGGAGCCGGCGGAGAACGCGCTGTATGACCGGATCGGGTGCGACTCGGACGTCGAGCGGGATTTCGTGCGCGACCTGGAGCACCGGGAGGACGTCAAGTTCTACATGAAGCTCCCTGGCTGGTTCAAGATCGCCACGCCGCTGGGCGAGCACAACCCGGACTGGGCAGTGGTGATGGAGGACGAGGCCGGCGAGCCACGGCTGTATCTGGTGGCCGAGACGAAGGGCTCGCTGCAGGAGCGCGAGCGCCGCGGCGTCGAGAACATGAAGATTGCCTGCGCAGCCCGGCACTTCGGCTCACATCAGCTCGGTACGGCTGGGGCTCTGGACGGGGTGGACTATCAGGTGGTCAAGCGGGCGAGTGAGCTGGGGGCGGGGTCGCCTGCACACGCTTCGGAGGAGTAGGAATACGCTGGCCCGGTGGAATTGGGGCCAACCGCTCACGAACAAGCGACGTGCACCGCCGTGCCGGCCAGTTGAGCGGTGGCGCGGCGGCGCGTACGATGCCGCTTGACAACATGATGATTCGCTCAGCAGCGAATCGCCCGGCAATCGCAAACTACCACCCCGGCCGCTGGCCGGGATTTCTTGAGCCAGGGCGTTCCGCTGGGGGCTGCTTCCGCGCGATGAGCGGGGTGCAGCGCCCGGCGGACGTGCTCGGCTTGAGGCGCTGTGGTAGGCGTGCGATTGCGGGCCGTCCGTCGGACTCTGGACCCCGTTTTCTTTGCGCCCGCCGGGAGCACCCACCATGGCCGAACCCTTCCCACGGCGTCCATTCCCACCCTCCAGCCGTTCGATCTTTGAGAAACCGCACAACCTGGCGATGGGTGTGCTGCCGCTCGCGGGGCAACGCATCGACGTTCAGGTGCACCGCGTCGGGGATGACGATCGAGCCGCACCACTTCGCATCGGTATTCGACTCATGACCGGGTCGCTGGAGGTCCGCTTCGTCGGTCTGACTCCGGCGGAACTGGCTGCGTGGGCGAGGGAAGTGGCCGAGCTGGCCGAACTCGCCAATGCACGGTTGGAGATGGACCGGCCGCCGGGCGAGTCAGCGTCGTGACCGGTAGGATAATGGGGTGACCGCTCATTACCGAGGCGTGAGCGGACATGGTCCGTTGACCGGTCACGTACGTGCCCCTTCAAGTGTTGCAGGAGCCCGTCATGCTTGATATCCCCGTCGTTCAGCAGCAGCTTCATGTGATGCGCCGCACGGCTCGCGGCGAAGGCCGTGACTTGCCCGCCCAGTGGAAGCGCAGCAAGGCGTTTGGCGAGGCGTTGGCTGCGGTGATCG
>SKPT01000010.1 GCA_007119405.1 Phycisphaeraceae bacterium | reverse complement strand
GCCCCGCGCCGCAGCCGCGCCGCCGGGCACATCGGCCGGCACGCCGCCACCAGCGCCACCACCTGGGCGTACAGACGCGGCTGCTCGGCCGCGTGCAGCGCGATCGCCAGCGGCTTGAGCCGCTCCATCCCCAACCAGACGGGCCCCTGCCGCGCCTGGTTGCACGCGATCCAGTCGTCGATGCGCGGCAGCATGTGGCAGCGCAGACCCCGCTCCGCCAGCCGCGCCCGCAGCGCCCGGGCGATCGTCGACTTGCCCCCGCCCAGCACGCCCATGAACTCGATCATCAACGCCATGACGGCAACCGGCTCCCTCCGCGGCGGCGCATGATGGGCGTCAGCCCACCGCGGCCGCACGTGGCGAGCATGCAAACGATGCGCCGCCGACCCACGCCCCGGACCGTGCGCTTATGCTTTGCGGATGCCCGAGGGCCTGGACATCGTGGGCCTGTTGATCCTCTTCGCCGGAACCGCGGCCCTGGTCGCGTTCTGGTCCCGCGGCTGCCTGCGCCACGACGCCCTGGCCGACGGCCCCGTCCGCGCGACCGGCCTCGGGGCCGCGGACATCGTCATGGGCCTGGCGCTGTGGCTGGCCGGCCAACTGGCCGTCGGCGTGCTCCTGCTGCCGGCCCTCGGCGCCGAGCCCGGGCCCGAGATGCGCCGGCAGTTGACCCTCCCCTACGCCTACTTCGTGCTCCTGGCGCAGGTCACCACCTACGCCCCGCCCAGCATCTACCTCCTGCTCCGCGTCGCCCTCGTCTCGCGCGGCCCCCACCTCGCCGGCCTGGACGGCATCAGGCAGCTCGGCCTGGGCCTCGGCGACGGCGGGCAACTCCTGCGCCTGACCGGCCTGGCGGTGCTCGGCGGCGTGCCGCTGGTCGCGGCCGTGCTCAGCGCCACCCGCCTGGTCAGCCACCTGATCGGCCAGCCCGCCCCCACCGTCGCGCACGACCTGCTCGAGTACATCGCCACCGTCGACGTCCTCGCCGAGCTGCTCGCGCTCATCCTCGCCGCCGTCGTCCTCGCCGCCGTGCTCGAGGAGATCTTCTTCCGCGGCCTGATCCAGGGCGCCCTCGTCGCCATCCTCGGCCCGGCGTGGCGCTGGACCGCCGTGATCATCGTCGCCCTCGCCTTCGCCCTGGTGCACATCGGCGGCGTGCCCTGGCAGGCCCTGCCCGGGCTGCTCGCCCTGGGCGTGATCCTCGGCTGGGTCTACGAGAAAAGCGGCAGCCTCTGGCCGGCGATCGGCCTGCACGCGGCGTTCAACGCGCTGAACATCGTCCTCGTACGCGCCGGCGTCGTGGAATGAGCGAACGCGCCTGCCCCATCGCCGCGGCAGAGGCGACGGGCGGTAGCTTCTGTCGGAAAACGTGCTCGCCGGGTGCCAAGGGCGGCTTGCCCGCCGGGTGCCCAGGCGCACCACAGCCCATCCCGTGCAAACGGCGTGGGCCCCGCGTGATCGAACCACCCACACCGTAGGGGCCGCCCAGCCACTGGCGGACAAGCCGCCAGTGGCACCCACCTGACGGCGCCGCTCGTCTGCTTCAAATCTGAGGCGCACCCACGACGGGTGTCATGGTGCTGACACCGCCGGGGCGAAAAAAGTTCAGCGGGTACTTGACAGATACCGAACACCTATTATGTTGGGTTCCGACCATAGACCGAACACCCGTACCCTGAGCAGGAGCCGCTATCATGGTCAGCACCACCAAGCGTCCGGCGAACAACGGCACCGGTAAGCGAGACGCCGCCATGGCCAAGACCCCCGCCAACTCCACCCCCGCCAACTCCGCCTCTACCGCCAACGCGGGCGCCGGCCGGGACCGTGCCCGGCAGCAGGCGCTGGATCAGGCCCTGGGCCAGATCGAGCGGGCGTTCGGCAAGGGCTCGATCATGCGCCTGGACGACGACGTCTCCCGCGTGCCGCCGGGCATCAGCACCGGCTCGATCAGCCTGGACCTGGCCCTGGGCGGCCGGGGCATCCCCCGCGGACGGGTGATCGAGGTCTTCGGCCCGGAGTCCTCGGGCAAGACGACCCTGGCGCTGCACGTGGTCGCCAACGCCCAGAAGGCCGGCGGCGTCGCCGCCTTTGTCGACGCCGAGCACGCCCTGGACCCGGCCTGGGCCCGCCGCCTGGGCGTGAACCTGGAGGAGCTGCTCGTGTCCCAGCCGGACACCGGTGAGCAGGCGCTGGAGATCTGCGAGCTGCTGGTGCGCTCCAACGCCGTGGACATCATCGTCGTCGACTCCGTCGCGGCCTTGATCCCGCGGGCCGAGATCGAGGGCGAGATGGGCGACTCCCACGTCGGGCTCCAGGCCCGCCTCATGAGCCAGGCGCTGCGCAAGCTCACCGGGGCGATCAACCGGTCGCACACGGCCGTGCTGTTCATCAACCAGATCCGCGAGAAGATCGGGGTGATGTTCGGCAACCCGGAGACGACGCCGGGCGGCCGGGCGCTGAAGTTCTACTCCTCGGTGCGGATCGACATCCGACGGACGGCGTCGATCAAGGAGGCGGACCAGGCGGTGGGCAACCGCACGCGGGCACGCGTGGTCAAGAACAAGATCGCCCCGCCGTTCCGCGACGCCGAGTTCGACATCATGTTCAACGAGGGCATCAGCGCCTCGGGGGACCTGCTGGACCTGGCGGTGGACACGAACGTGGCACAGAAGTCCGGGGCGTGGTTCAGCTTCGGCGACGTGCGCCTGGGCCAGGGGCGTGAGAACGCCAAGCAGTTCCTGCGTGAGAACCCGGACCTGTTCGAGGAGGTCAAGGCCCGGGTGCTCGAGGCCAAGGGGGTGGCGGCCACGGCGGGGGCCGCGGCCGAGCCGGCGACGGAGGAAGAGGCCGAGGCGCAGGCGTAGGTTGGGGCCCAAAAGCCTGGTACGCAACGACGCCTGGTTGCGCAAGCCGGGGGCGGGGGCGTGCGCACGGGCGCCCGGGGTTGGGGAGCGAATCCCGACCTTCGCTCGCGGACTCGCTCAGGTCGGGCGTTATTGGGGGGAAGCTTGCGGCGTCGGTGGCGGGGCTTGGGGTGTAGGAT
>SKPT01000122.1 GCA_007119405.1 Phycisphaeraceae bacterium | reverse complement strand
GATTTTATTTTGGGTAGCCAAAAGAGACGTGACGGCATATAAAAATATCGTTGCCTGTGGAGATCTGCGCATGCGTCGCATTTTCAGTGCCTTGATCTGCCTGCTGCTGGCGGTTGTCGGCGGTGTGAACCTGTCCGCGTGCCAGGGTGAGGCCGGGGGCGATGACGACGGCCGGCTGGACATCGTCGTGACCACCGGCATGATCGGCGACGTCGCCCGCCAGGTCGCCGGGGGGCACGGCCGGGTCACCGTCCTGATGGGCCCGGGCGTCGACCCGCACCTGTTCAACCCCAGCAGCCGCGACGGGATCAGGCTCGACCGCGCGGACCTGGTGCTCTACAACGGCCTGCTGCTGGAAGGCCGCATGACCGACGTGCTGGCCAGCCTGCACGAGGCCGGCCGGGCGGTGTACGCCGTCGCCGAGCGCGTCGACCCCGAGCTGCTGCTGGCGCCCGAGGAGTTCGAGGGCGCGTACGACCCGCACCTGTGGATGGACGTTGGCGCCTGGGCGCAGGTCGTCGACGCGGTGGCCGACATCCTGGCTGAGGTCGATCCGGATCACGCCGAGGAGTATCGGGCCAACGCGGCGGCCTACCGCGCCGAGCTCGAGGAGCTCGACGCGTACGTGCGGCAGGTGATCGCCTCGATCCCGGCGTCGCGCCGGGTGCTGGTCACGGCTCACGACGCGTTCAACTACTTCGGCCGGGCGTACGACATCGAGGTGCGTGGCGTCTACGGCATCTCGACCGAGTCCGAGGCCGGCGTGCGCGAGCTCAACCGGCTGGTCGACTACGTCATCGAGCGGCAGGTGCCGGCCGTGTTCGCCGAGACGACCGTCGACGAGCGGGCCGTGCTCTCGCTGCTGGCGGGCGCCGCCCGGCGCGGCCACGCGATGGTGCACGGCGGCGAGCTGTTCTCCGACGCCATGGGCGCGCGCGACACCTACGAAGGCACGTACATCGGCATGATCGACCACAACGCCACCGCCATCGCCCTGGCCCTGGGGGGCGAGGCGCCGGCGGGCGGGTTCCGCGGCGAGCTGACCATGATCGAGCCGCCCGTACCCGTCGACCAGGTCGAGGGTGTCGACGACGCGGGCGAGGTGTTCGAGTGAATCCAGAATGGGCGACTGGCAGTGCGGCTGACGCCCGTCCTTGAGCGAGTCCGCGAGCGAAGGGCGGGATTGGCGGCGGGGTTTCTTCGGATCGTTGACCTGGAGTCGACATGAGTTCCGGCCGTGCGAACACAGAGCCATCGCCCCTGGCGCCGCTGTCCCCGGTGGCGACCGGGGCGGAGCACTCGGCCCGGGCGCCGTTGTCGATCCACGACATGACGGTGGCCTACCACCGCAAGCCCGTGCTCTGGGACATCGACCTGGACGTGCCCGAGGGCGTGCTGATGGGCGTCGTCGGGCCCAACGGCGCGGGCAAGAGCACGCTCATCAAGGCCGCGATGGACCTTGTGCCGATGGCGTCCGGCCGGGTGCGCGTCTATGGGCAGGCGTATCGCAAGCAGCGTCGGCTGGTCGGCTATGTGCCGCAGCGCGAGAGCGTGGACTGGGACTTTCCCGTCAGCGCCCTGGACGTGGTGACGATGGGGACGTACGGCGAGCTGGGCTGGCTGCGGCCGGTCGGCCGACGGCAGCGCGACCGCGCCCTGGCGGCGCTGGACCGCGTGGGCATGGCGGACTACGCCCCGCGCCAGATCAGCCAGCTCTCCGGCGGGCAGCAGCAGCGCGTGTTCCTGGCGCGGGCGCTGGTCCAGGACGCCCGGCTGTACTTGCTCGACGAGCCTTTCGCCGGCGTCGACGCCGCCACCGAGCAGGCCATCATCGCCATCCTCCGCGAGCTGCGCGACGCCGGGCGCACCCTCGTCGTCGTCCACCACGACCTGCAAACCGTACCCGAGTACTTCGACCACCTGGTCATGCTCAACATGCGCATCGTCGCCACGGGCCCGACGCACGAGGTGTTCAACGAGGCCAACCTGCAAAAGACGTATGGCGGCAAGCTCACGCTGCTGAGCGAGGCGGCCGAGGCGCTGGCGCGGCAGCGACAGGAGTGAACGAGGAACGATGGCCAGGAATGTACGCCAGCGAACGCGGCGGCGCGAGAGCGTCGCGAAGGGGCCGTCTGACGCGAAAGGGTGTAAGAACGTGCGTGAGACGTCATTTCGGGGTGCCACGGCTTGACCGCGAAGCGGCAAGCCGTGGGATCGTCCACAAACGCACGGCTTGCCCTTCGGGACAAGCCGTGGCACCCCGGGGCTGGGGGGCGATCGGGCGTCCGCGTCGCCTGGAGGGCGCCGGCTGACACGGCGGCCGGGCGCCGCCGCGGTTTCATGAAGGTGCAGACATGCTTGGCGGGTTGGTGATGTCGATGGCGGGGGGATTCGTGGATGATCTTCTGCGCGTGCTGCTGCTGCGCGACTACAACACGCGCGTCGTCGTCGCGGGTGTGACGTTGCTCGGGCTCGCGGCCGGGCTCGTCGGCTCGTTCATGCTCCTGCGCAAGCGGGCGCTGGTCTCCGACGCGGTCAGCCACGCGATGCTGCCGGGGATCGTGATGGGGTTTTTCGTGATCGTGGCGGTCGGGGGCACCGGCCGATCGCTGGTGGCGCTGCTGGGCGGGGCGGCGGCGTTCGGCGTGCTCGGGGCGCTGTGCATCATCGCCATCCGGCGCTACACGCGCCTCAAGGACGACGTCGCCCTGGCGGTGGTGCTGGGTGTGTTCTTCGGGCTGGGCATCGCGATGCTCGGCGTCGCCCAGCGCATGGAGCAGGCCCAGGTCGCCGGGCTGGACCGGCTGATCTACGGCAAGGCCGCGACGATGCAGCCGACCGACGCCTGGACGATTCTGATCGCCGCGGCCGGGGCGCTGGTGGTGAGCGTGGCGCTGTTCAAGGAGTTCGCCCTGATCTGCTTCGACGAGCAGTACGCCCGGGCCCGCGGCTGGCCGGTGGCGGCGATCGACCTGGTGATGATGGGCCTGGCGGTGCTGGTGACGGTCGTGGGGCTGCGCGCGGTCGGGCTGATCCTCGTCGTGG
>SKPT01000196.1 GCA_007119405.1 Phycisphaeraceae bacterium | reverse complement strand
GGTCGTCCCCGCCAGGCGCCGGACACGGCATTGTAGCAGGGGGCCCGGTTGCGGAAGCGAAACCCACCAGTCCTGCCTTGGAGTTACGAGCATCGTGGTGGGTTTCGCTTCGCTCTACCCACCCTACATCAGCGCCGCCACGCATGAATTGCACGGTGTTGGGTGCCACGGCTTGACCGCGAAGCGGCAAGCCGTGCGATCATCGGCAAGCGTGCGAGCCCCCGGGTGGTTCGGCCCCTCACCGCCGAGCGCCCGGGCTCGCCGGCGTCTGCTGGTCGACGACGAGCACGTACGCCTGGACGAGGCGCAGGCGGTCCATGATCGGGCCGTTGACGCCCGGCTCAAGCTCGATCTCGAGCGACCGGGCGTCCAGCGCCACGTTCACGCGCACCCGCGGCTGCTGGCCATAGAGGTGCCAGCGATGCTCCGCCTCGCCGCTGCGCACGAGCAGGTCGAAGTCGGCCCAGTCCAGCAGGTCGCGCGGCGCCTCGGGCCCGGTCGCCAGCTCCGCCACGCCGGCGAAGCGCTCGGCGCCGTCGGGCAGCTCGAAGCGCACGGTCACGGGCGCCCGCAGGTGCAGCGCCCCGCCGACGACGTACGGCCGCACGGGCAGGCCGAACACCTCTCCCCCGGCGACCAGCTCGCGTGGCAGCTCGCGGACCGCCACCAGCCGCCTTCCGGCGCCGGTGAAGTCGACGCGCACCAGCTCATGGCTGGCCACCTGCCGCACGCTCGCCCCGCCCACCAGCGCGAACCGCGCCGCCAGCGACCCGTCCTCGTCCATCTCCATGTCGCCGGCCAGCACGCGCGAGCCGTCGGCCAGGTGCACCTCGTGCCAGCCCGCCGCCGGCGTCGCCCGCGGGTTGGCCAGCACCACGCGGGCCATGCGCGTCGCCGGCAGGTGCACCGGCTCGCCGCCGCGCGCCATCTGCATCGACACGCCCGACGCGTCCACCGACTCGATGAACCCCCGCAGCCGATCGCCGTTGCTCAGCACCACCACGTCCTCGCTCGGCGGCGCGTCCAGCTCCGCCCAGCCCGCCTCGCCGTGCCAGAGCTGGGCAATGCGATCCAGCGGCACCTCGAAGCGCCCCAGTTGCGCATGCTCCCAGAGCAGCGCCTGCCCATCCTCGCTCGCCCCGACCCAGCGTCCGGCCAGGCGCTGGCCGTCGCTCAGCAGCATGCCCCCGCCCCCCTGGAGGCGCTGCCAAGCCCGCTCGCTGCTGCGCCCGGCGATCTGACGCAGCGACACGAACGCGTCCACGCCCCGCCGCTGAAGCCGACGCTGCCCGTCGAAGTAATGCAGCGTCCCGTCGTAGAGCCCGCGCACCTGCACCGGCTCGGGCTCGAGCCCGGGCCCGAGCAACTGCGCCTCGGTCATCGCCCAGGCGGGTGCGGTCCCCGCCAGGCACACCCAGAGCGCCGCGACGAGCGCAACCGCCACGCCACGCCCCCCCCTCCCCCCGGGAGGGGCCCGCCTTCGCCAAGGCCGGCCGACAGCCGGGGCCACCTGGTGCATCGTCTCAGCCATACGAGACCTTTCCCGCGTCACCTTTGGAATATCGGCAGAAGCCGGTTCGGCATTTGCAGCACCAGCAGGGCCATCGCCGTGGCGTAGGTGTCGCCATGGCTCGAGGTCCAGCGGCCGTCGGGCTGCTGGTTGTCGATCAGCGCCGCCCGCGCCTGCGGGAACCACGTCCGCCAGTAGTCGCCGCCGGCCATGTACATCGCCTGCGCCGCGTAATACTGCCCGTAGAAGTAATGCCCGCCGGTGCGGAACCCGGCCTCGTTGGCGGTGCGCTCCAGGTAGTCCAGCCCGCGCTTGAGCTCATCGCCTTCATACCGCCCCGCGTAGAAGAGCGTCGCCACCCCGGCCGCGGAACGCGGAAACGCCGAGCCGCCGGCGTTGAGCATGTAGCGAAAGCCGCCGTCGCCCGGGTTCTGGCACGCCTTGACGTACGCCACCGCCCGGTCGATCGTCTCGCTGGGCACGCTCAGCCCGGCGTTGCGCGCCGAGCGCAGCGCGTGCACCTGCGTGATCGTCACGGAGATGTCCGCGTCGATCGGGATCGGGTGATAGCGCCAGCCGCCCTCGTCGTTCTGCGTGTTGACGATCAGCCGCACCGCCTTGAGCAGCGCCTCGCGCACGCGCGGGTCGCCCGTCTGGCCATACAGCTCGCCCAGAAACAACGTCGCGAACCCGTGGCCATACATCGGCCCGTGCGACGTGTCGGCGGCGATGAACCCCGACTCGCCCGCGGCATCGAGAATGAACGCGAGCGTGCGCTCGACCACCGGCCCATGCTCGCCGCGCCCGGGCAGGTGACCGTCGGCCATGAACGCCAACCCGGCGAGCGCGGCCGTGCCGACGTGCCGGCCGTAGCGGTTGCCGCCGAAGCTGCCATCGTCGCGCTGCTGCGTCGCCAGGTACGCCAGCCCGTCCTCCACCGCCTGCCGCAGGTCCGGCGTGATCTCGGTGAAGCCGACCCGCGCCGCGTCGTGTGCCCCGGGCAGACGGTCCTCGGCCCCCGCCACGCCGATCACCGCCAGGCTCAGCGACGTTGCGAGCACAAGGGCCGGGTGCCACGGCTTGACCCGAAGGGCAAGCCGTGCGCTCGGCGTCGATCTGCCCCCGTGCGGCGGGGCGCACGAGCCGACGCATCTCCCCTTACGCCCGAATGCGGCAGCCAGGATCGGCAATGCCCGAGTCATCACTGCTCCTCCTCGGCCAGGCGCCGGTAGTAGGCCTCGGTCAGATCCCGGTAGACGGGGCTGTACGGCTCGTCCAGGCCTTCGCTGATCTCGTCGCGCAAGCGCGGCGGGAGGTTGCCCCACTCACGCTGCAACTGCTCCAGCGGGGTGTCCTCGACCTCGTCTTCGCGCGCCTGCCCGGGCGAGTAGCCGCCGGCGTGCTCGCCGGACCCGTTGGGCTCGCCGGCAGCGCCGGGTTCGTCGCCGTTGTCCTGGCCATCGCCCTCGGACTGCTGGGCGACGTCGCCGGCCCCGGCGTCCTGCTCGCGCGCCTCGCCGCCGCCGCCACCGCCCCCCCCGCCG